>CBDVCB010000024.1:0-32081 GCA_965372395.1 uncultured bacterium | reverse complement strand
TTGGCTACTGCACCGAACGCATTGACATCTTTTTCGCCAAGGTCGCGCAGCAGGGCGCAACTTCGTTCGACGAAGATGAAAACATCGAGACCCTCCTCCTCTCCGAAGCCGAGGTGGACGAAATGATCCGCACCAACCAAATCGCCGACGCCAAGACCCTCGCGGCATGGATGCTTTACAAGACGAAAAAGGCGTAAGAAGCAATAGCTGTTTTCTCTCCTCCGGTATGTGTAGATAATATATCCGAAAAG
Source organism: uncultured bacterium (assembly GCA_965372395.1). Classification (GTDB taxonomy): domain Bacteria; phylum Verrucomicrobiota; class Kiritimatiellia; order Kiritimatiellales; family Pontiellaceae; genus Pontiella. Next base: position 31,830 of record CBDVCB010000024.1, on the reverse strand, counting down.
ACTTTTCTAAAACGATAGCTGGTTGGAACGATATAGTGAATTAGGAGCTATTAGTAAAACCGCCCCTCTGCGTGCGGGGCAATCCCCACAAGCCTCTTTTCCCCAATCAATGACTGGAAGAAGAGGTAAATAACGGGTATAACTTTTTCATGTTTTAAGTACTGTGGCTATCAAGTTAGATACACGAAGGCCAATTGCTGGGGAGCCCTTAATCCAAAAAGTTCAATCCATGGAATATACAAAACTCAGACCTAGAAAGGCGCTGAACAAGGCGTTTCTTAAGGTAAAGCCGAGTCGAATTGATATCGAACGGTTCAAAGTCAATATGATGGGTTTGCTCGATGGAATTAATGAGAGCGAATCTGAAGAGTTCCATAAAAACCTGTTTACGGATTTCCTCAAGAAGACCTATTACGATGAGAAACACTTCATCAATACCAAAGGTCGAAACGATCTTGTTATCCACATCGGGAAAGATGCCCGCACTTCCGTCGGCGTTATTATTGAAACCAAAAACCCGACCAACAAAAATGAAATATTGCGGATTGATAATATCAACACAAAAGCCCTGCAAGAGCTTTTGCTTTATTATCTCCGCGAACGGATCACTAATAAGAACCTGGAAATTCGCCATCTGATCGCAACCAATTTTCATGAGTGGTTCATTTTTGATGCACAGGTGTTTGAGAAACTATTCGCGCAAAACAAGGAGCTGGTCGGGCTATTCCAGGATTTTGAGGAGGGACGACTAGGCGGGACTAAGACGGATTATTTCTACAAAGAAGTCGCTGCCCGCTTCATTAAGTCCGCTGGCAATGACCTTTGCTTTACGCACATCAATCTCCTTGAATACAGAGGGAGTCTACGCGGTACTCAGAAAGGAAAGGATGCAAGGCTGATCCCGCTCTTTAAAGTTTTTTCCCCCGAGCATCTCCTCAAGCTTCCCTTTTCCAACGACAGCAATACGTTGGACAGGCGCTTCTATAGCGAACTCCTGCACATCATTGGACTGACGGAACGCAAGGAAAAGGGAAAGAAGCTGATTGAGCGGAAGCAGGAGGGTGACCGCAATGCTGGCTCATTAATAGAAAACGCGGTGGTTCAACTGGATAGTCTGGACAAGGTTTCACGCCTTGAAAATCCGCAACAATTTGGCGGAAGCCACGAAGAGCGGATTTTTAGTGTGGCTCTGGAGCTGGCCATCACATGGATTAACCGTGTGCTTTTCCTGAAGCTCCTTGAAGCCCAGCTGATTTCCTATCACAAAGGCGACCGAAGCTATGCGTTCTTGAACAGCGGGAAAGTCGGGAACTATGACGGACTCAATAGCCTGTTCTTCCAGGTGCTTGCTCGCACTTCAGCTGAACGCAGTGACGAAATGCAGGAGCTCTTTAGCAAGGTTCCGTATCTAAACAGTTCGCTGTTCGAACCCACGGGAATTGAACATGATTGCCTCTTTATCAGCCAGATAGAGGATCAGTCCCTTCCTATCCACTCTTCCACGGTACTCAAGAATGCAAACGGGAAGAAACGCACCGGCGAGATGGATGCGCTGGAATATCTGTTTGAGTTTCTCGATGCCTATGATTTCACCTCCGAGGGTGCAGAGGATATCCAGGAAGATAACAAGGCGCTTATCAACGCTTCTGTGCTGGGGCTTATCTTTGAAAAGATCAATGGCTACAAAGATGGCTCTTTCTTTACCCCCGGCTTTATCACCATGTACATGTGTCGAGACAGTATCCGGCGCACGGTTCTCCAGAAATTCAACGAAAACAAAAGCTGGGATTGCGAAACAATTGATCAGCTATACGACCGTATAGACGATAAAGCCGAAGCCAACGAGATAATCAATTCTCTGAAAATATGCGATCCCGCAGTGGGATCAGGTCATTTTCTGGTCTCCGCGCTCAATGAAATCATCACGCTGAAAAGCGATCTTAAAATCCTGCTCGACCGAGATGGAAAAACCCTTCGCGATTATCAGATTGAAATTGTTAATGATGAACTGATTGTTATCGATGACGATGGAGGACTGTTTGAGTACAACCCGAAATCATCCGAAAGCCAACGGATTCAGGAAACGCTATTCCACGAAAAACAGACGATCATTGAAAACTGCCTATTCGGTGTAGACATCAATCCGAACTCCGTAAAAATTTGCCGTCTTCGCCTTTGGATCGAGCTGCTCAAAAATGCGTACTACAAAAACGAAAGCGAGCTCGAAACTCTTCCTAATATCGACATCAACATTAAACGCGGCAACTCGCTGATCAGTCGCTATGACCTCGATACCGATCTCAAACAAGCGTTAAAAAAGAGCAAGGGGAGCATTGATGACTATCGTTCAGCGGTAATGAGCTACCGCAACGCTCAGTCGAAAGACGAAAAACGAGCGATGGAAACTTTGATTCATGACATCAAAAGTAATTTTGAAGCCGAAATCTATTCCAACGACAAACGCATCGTTAAGCTTAAAAAACTTCGGGGAGAAAGTTTTACGCTAACCAATCAAATCGAGATGTTTGAACTTTCTAAAAGAGAAAAGGCCGCTCGGAATAAATCGATCAAAAAACTCACGGTCGAAATCACTAAACTTGATGCCGAAATCGAAGAAATAAAAAACAATAGAATCTATGAAGAAGCCTTCGAATGGCGCTTTGAATTTCCGGAAGTTCTCGACGACAACGGTGATTTTATTGGCTTTGACTGCATCATTGGAAACCCTCCCTTTATTCGTCAGGAAGAGTTCAAGGAGATCAAACCCTATCTGAAGCAGAGCTACGAAACATTTACTGGAACTGCCGATCTTTACGTTTATTTTGTAGAGCTCGGAATGCGATGTCTCAGAAAAGGTGGCACGTTCAATTTTATTACGCCCAATAAGTGGATGCGGGTAGCTTACGGAAAACTGCTCCGCAATTTCATCAAAGAACACCAGTTAAACTCCATCTTAGATTTTGGCGATTTGCCTGTTTTTGAAGAAGCTACTGCTTACCCCTGCATCCTTTCAATTGATAAGTCCGCCCCGAAAATGGCGTTCAAGTCTGCCAATATTACGACACTCAACTATCTTGAAGGTCTCCCGGCTTATATTGAAGAAACGAAAATGAAACTTCCTTGTGAAAATCTTCTGGAAGAGGGGTGGCAATTAGAGAATCCCAAAGTTTTTGCTTTTATGCAAAAGCTCCAAGCAGCCGGAACTCCGCTTTCTGAATATGTTGAAGGGAGATTTTATCGCGGAATAACAACGGGCTGTAATGAGGCGTTCGTGATAGATGGTGAAACACGAAGTCGGCTGATTTCTGAGGATACTAAGAGTGCAGAAATCATAAAGCCCTACTTGCGTGGTCGGGATGTGAAGCGGTGGTATTCATCATCTGCGGATCTGTGGCTTATTTTCCCCCGTCGCGGTATTGCAATAAATTCGTATCCCGCCGTTAAGAAATATCTGAGTGTGTATGAAAACCGGCTTATGCCAGGTGTTAAAGGTGGAAGAAAAGCGGGAAGTTACGAGTGGTATGAGATACAGGACAACATTGCTTACTGGCAGGAGTTTCAGAAGCCTAAAATAGTTTCTACTAAGATATCAATTCGACCAACATTTGCTTTAGATTTGGAGGGTTGCTATCTAGGGAATACTTCCTACCTCTGTCCAGTCTCTACAGAGTCAGGGAATTACATTCTTGGGTTGTTGAACTCAATTTTGTTTTTTGCATATGCAAAGAAAGTGTTTGTTGAGAAGCAAAACGGGTGGTTCGAGGTTCAGCCCGAGAAACTTGGGTTGTTCCCGATTCCCTCCGCCACGCTTGCCCAGCAATCGGAAATCGTAGCGAGGGTCGAAAAGATTCTCACATTGAAATTGGATAATCCGGATGCCGATGTTTCCGAACTCGAAGCCGAAATCAACCAGCTGGTCTACAAACTCTATGACCTTACTCCCGACGAGATCGCCATAGTGGAGGCGTCAGTTCCTATACCTAAAAAGACAAAACCCCTTCTGACGGATAAAGTGTTGCCTGAGTTAAAACAGCTGGGGAGCTATTTTAGTTATGATGCGGTGAAAGCTCATCTAGCAAAGATTGCTGGGGCGAAAGTTCCTGCTTCTACTTTAAAAACCTATCTATCAAAATTTGTTGAGGATGGAGTTTTATTTGATGCCGGCAAGGGGTGGTATTCCAATCTTCCCGATCGGCTGGAACTAAACTCTGAATCGGTGCAGAAGATAGCCCAGTTGTTATCTGAGCAGTTCCCGTTGCTGGAGGTTTCTTGTTGGTCTACTGAGCAGATTAATCCCTTTATGCACCACTTGTTGTCCAGGTTTGTGACTTTTGTCTACACGGATGCTGACGCGTTGGAAACGGTAGGGGATGCGCTGAGTGATGCGGGGCATAACGTGCTGGTTAATCCGGGAAAGAGTGATATTGAGAAGTTTTACGGCAAGACAGAGCAGCCTGTGATCCTTAGAGCGGCTGGATCCAAGGAACCCGCTGCTGTTTCTGGAATTGCCCCTCCTGAAAAACTTTTGGTGGATCTGTTACTTGAGAATAATAAGTTTTTTATCATGGAACCAGCAGAGGCCGAAAATGTTCTGCATGCGGCCATTCGGTCTGGAAGAGTGAATTTTGCCGCGTTGTTGTCTTACGCGAAAAGAAAACGAGTACTGCTGGATCCCAAAAACATAAACCAAGTCCAAATAATCTAGAAATGTGGAGATAGCATATGATTTCGGGAATTTGCTTTTCTGGTGAATATATACAACAGCAGGGAAAAGAGCTTGGGAGCAGTGATCTCATCATTATCGAGAAAAGCATCCATGCCTTGGCATTGCTAGGGCATCTTGCCGAAACAGATCTTCAGTTTATTTTTAAGGGAGGTACTTCTCTTCTACTGCATTTACCACGTATCAGACGGCTTTCCATTGATATTGACATCATGTGCACTACGAACGGTGCGGAGTTGGATGAAGTGGTAAACAGCATCTCTTCGCTACTGCCATTTGTTCGATCAGACGAGAATGATCGTGGCGCAAGAGGGCTTCCGGAGCGTAGACACTTCAAGTTTTTCTATTCATCAGTCGTAACAGGTAAAGAAGAGTATGTTTTACTGGATGTCGTCCAGGAAGATGATTGCAGGTTGGAATGTGTTGAGAAGTCGATCAGTACCGATTTTATTCAGGTCGATAAAGATGTGAAGGTTCGACTCCCTTCGGTCGAGGCACTTCTTGGAGATAAATTGACGGCCTTTGCTCCCCATACATTGGGCGTTCCTTTTAAAACGAAAAAAGGGAATTCAATGACCATGCAGGTGGTTAAACAGTTGTTTGATGTAGGGGAGCTATTTAACGAGATTGTGGATCTTGCTGCCGTGAAGCGTGCCTATCTGGAAAGCTACAGGATTGAAAGTGAGTACCGTGAAGGTAGTTTTTCCATGGAGGAAACGTTACGTGATACGCGTTATGCCGCTCTTCAGTTATGTGTTAACGGGACGAAGGGTAGTAGTCCAGACACAGCTGTTGTTATCCCGATGCTGGATGGGATTAAGCGGCTTGGCAGTCATCTTGTACGTGATCGGTTTGGGCTGAATCTTGAGGTAAAGGTCGCTGCTGCAAAGGCTCACCTGCTGACCTCGTATTTGGAAGGGGCCATCAACCTATCCGAAGATCAGCTCTCATTTAATCTTTCAGAGCGATTAGACATCATTCGAGATGCCAGTATTACTGAGCTCCCCTGTTTGGATCGTTTGAAAAAAACGGTGCCGGAAGCATTCTACTACCTCGCGTTGAGTATGGGGGCGCAGAGCTGAAAATAATGTTGTAAGTGGAGATGAATATGCAAGCAGCGACGATTAAACTGTTTCTTCCGACGGGCGATGCGACGGGTATCCGCACGGCGGAAATCTCGAATTGGACGGGCAAGGCGATTGCCGGACCGCGTACGGAATTCGATACGCTGTTGAAACGCCCGGAGCTGGATAGTCCCGGAATCTACCTTTTGCTGGGTAGTGACGAGTCGGGCGATCCTCTGATTTACATCGGTGAGGCGGAGTGTGTGCAGGGACGATTGAGGCAGCACAAGAACAAGGAGTTTTGGGTTCAGGTGATTGCCTTTACGAGCAAGGATGAAACCCTGACCAAGGGACATATCAAATATTTGGAAGGCGAGCTGATCAAGCAGGCCATCGCCGTTGGCAAGGCCACGCTCGACAACAGCCAAGGTGGCAACGCCGTCCTGCCGGAATCCGATGTGGCCGACATGGAGGTTTTTCTCTCCAAGCTCTACCAACTCCTTCCAGTTCTTGGAGCCGATGTCTTTAGTCCTGCAACAGCGAATAAACCCAAGACTTCCCATATGCTCACATGCAAAAAGGGGAAGAATATCGTGGCAACGGGGCAACGCTCCACAAACGGATTTGTGGTCTTCCAAGGCTCGGTGGCTGCCGAGGCAGAAACACGGGCTGTGCCGGAGGTGGTTACGAAGAACCGCGCCAAATTGATCACCAAGCAAATCCTGATTCTCTCCGATGGTGTGTACGAGTTTACCAAGGATCATGAATTCAGCAGCCCAAGCCTCGCCGCCGCCGTTGTGCGCGGCAGTTCCGTCAATGGACTTGTTGAATGGAAAAATAAAGACGGCCAAACGCTCAAGTCGATTGAGGCATCGGATTAACTCATGAAACAGGAAAACGTAAAAAAATCTCCCTTACGCAATCCTCCATTGCGTAATCCGGCCCAGTCACTGATTGAGTACAAGGAAAGCCTGATCTCGGATAAATTGGTGGAATATTTCTTTGTTCCGATGTTTTTTATACTCTGGGCCGGTTATGAGTGGATGCGATGTTTTTTGCCGATGAAACCCATGCCGTGGCTTATTTCTTTCTTGGCGCTGGTTGCTGCTACAGTTGGAACCATCAGGATTATCAAATTAAAAAAGCATATGCGGAATGTGAGCCGGGGTATTGAGGGTGAAAAGGCTGTGGGGCAATTCCTTGAGCAGTTCCGGTCCAGTGGCTATCAGGTTTTTCATGACATTCCAGGTGACGCTGTAAAAGGCAATAAATTCAATATCGACCATGTGTTGATTGGACCCGGCGGCGTTTTTACTGTCGAAACCAAATATGCCCAAAAGCCAAGTAAAGGGCAGTGTGTTATTGAGCGGGATGGGGATTCTTTAAGAATAAACGGGATGGTTCCTTCACGGAATCCGATTGTTCAGGCGAAGGCCCAAAGCCGGGAATTAAGCCGTGTATTGGCTGACTCCACTGGGCAAAAGTTTACGGTGCAGCCGATCGTGGTTTATCCCGGCTGGTATGTTCAGAATAAAACGCCGGATCCATCCGCTCTCGTTTTGAATGAAGGAATGATTGCGCACGCACTTTCCAATTCAATCGTATCGCTAGCCCCCGACAAAGTTCATTTGGCTTCCTATCATCTCAGTCGATATATCATGAGCGTCGGATAGCAAGAAGGGTGGAGCGAAAGGGTTGGGACTCCAATTTAAGTAGACCGGTTGGATTTTATTCTTTGAATTTTGCGGGCGTTGGCCAGTTGAGGGTGATACGAAGCGTGACTGTGTTCGAATGAAGGCGCAGGCACAAAAAAAACCCTGTAGAAACAGGGCTGAAAAGATGGTGGACGATAAAGGACTTGAACCTTCGACCCCTGCCATGTCAAGGCAGTGCTCTAGCCAGCTGAGCTAATCGTCCCCAAAAAAGAGAACCGGAATATACGTAGGCGACCCCGGTGTGTCAACCCGGGGAATAATCATTTTCTCAGGGTTTGATTGCACCGCGAAGATTCGGCATAAGCAGGCTTCTATGGATAGGGTGCGTGCCTCCAATCTCAACAGAGGGGAATAGGTATGAAAAAATCAATGATGTTCATGATGGCGGCCGCAGTTTCCATGTTTGTCCTGTTTAAATCGTTCGGCAAGCTCGGCGCCGAGTAGTCCGCGCGGAACCGATTGGATACGGGGGGGGGGGGAGTTTGATGGTCGCCGGCGATAGTGGGCTTCTTTTGGCCACGCCTGTAGATAAACGGAACCCCAGCATTTTAATTCACTGGGGCGATATGTATGTCAACTACAACGACTGCTCGAACCTGAAACAGATCCCATCACAAACCGCCAAGCTCGTTGCGGCCGGCTGGATCGCGGTCGAGTAGGCGCTGTATTAATCCGTTGCAGAAATTGAATTCCCCTGAAATGGTGATAGGGTAATGCGCGAATTATGAAGGAGCTTATCGAAACCATTATTCTCGGGTCCGCCTTGGGTTGGGTCGCCATTCCGCACTGCTACGCGATGTGCGGGCCGCTGCACATTTCCGTTTGCGCGCTGCATCGCGAAAAGAGCTTGAAGGCGCTGTCGCTCTTCAACCTGGGGCGGATGGTTGGCTACACGCTGGCAGGCCTGTTGTTTGGAGCGTTCGGGGAATTCATCAATATTGGTCCGGCGCACTTTTGCTGCCAGGAAGGGGCCCATCCGTTGCGCGGCGCATTGCTGTCGCTCTTGTTTCCCGGCGCCATGATGTTTTTCATCGCAATCTATGCGTTTCGCAAGAAGGGGCTGAAAGCTCCTAAAACGAATTGGATGTCGCGCTTCTTCAGCGGAGGGCTGGGCAAGCTAACGGCAGGCGGGGTTTGCACCTCGCTCATTCCCTGCGGTATGCTCTATGCCGCGTTTGCCATGGCCGTTGGAACCGGAAAGTGGTGGCTGGGGGGAGCATTCATGCTGGCCTTTGTCGTCACCCAAACCTTCTTCATGCAGCTGGGCATCTCCCTCGGTCGACTCGTCGACAAAAAATGGGGAGCGCGCTTCGAGAAAGCCTTCCCCTGGATCTGCCTCGCCATCGGCATCTTTTACGTTGTGGTGTTTGTTTTGAAACTCATTCCGGTTGGAGGGACGGGCTCTGTTCCGTCCTAGGCCGACACGGAGGCCGTCCCTCCATTCTAGTATGGCTGAACGTTGCATAGTCTGTAATCGAAGTGTTCCCGGCGGGGCGGGGGAGTTTTGCTGCCCGGGCTGTGCGGCGGTCTATTCCATTGTCGGCAAGATGGGGCTGGAAGGTTCGGCACGCGACGAACGCATCGCCCAATTGCTTGAAGGCATCTTCCCCGGCGGCGAGGAAGTCGGAGAAAACGAATCTGAAATCGAGCATGGCCAGGAGCTCTGTTTTCTCGTGGGCGGCATGGTTTGCCCGGCTTGTTCGTGGCTGGTGCACCATAGTCTGAACAAAGTTCCAGGCATTGGAAACGTCAACCTCAATTTTATCGCCGAGACCTGCACGCTTTCCTACGATCCGATGAAGATCGGCAAGGATGACATTGAGCAGAACATCAAGACGCTGGGCTATCAGTTCTACGAGGGCGACGATGCGCAACGCGCGGGCTACGACTACTTCCGCTTTGGTGCGGGCTGGTTCTTCGCGCTCAACAACATGATGCTCTCTTTCGTGGTCTACTCCGCCGAAAGCTGGCAGGTTCCCGTGACGATGCAAGTGGTCTGTTCGATCCTGCTGGCGGTCTTCGGCACGCTGGTTCCGCTCTATGCCGCGCGAAACACGATGCTCGCCGGCCTCCGCCAGATTTTGATGCGGCAGTTCCGGATGGAAAGCCTGGTGTTTCTCTCGGCCACCGCCGCATGGATCTATTCCGTCTATTCCATGGTCGCTGGCGATTTCGCCCACCTCTACTTCGACGTCGTCGCGTTGCTGCTCATGCTCATCGAAACAGGCAACCTGATCTCCGGCAGTTTCTACAAAAAGCTCAGCCGCCGCGTCAGCTCGCTTGCGTGGCAGCTTCCCAAAAAGGCGCGGATCGACGACGACGACTATGCCGCGACCGAAGAGCTCCAGCCGGGGCAGGAGTTTCAAGTATTGCGCGGCGAGACCGTTCCCACCGATGGAATCCTGATGACTTCGGCCGAATTCGACTTCAGCCTCATCACTGGCGAGTCGCACGGCGTATCGCTGGAGCAGGGGCACTATGTTGGCGCGGGAGCCAAGTTGCTTTCGGATGACGCTCGTCTATCGGTGCCCGCCAGCGGGCAAAGCAACCTCATCCAGAAGATCGTCGAAAGCACCATCGAGGCCTTCAACACTCGCAAGGAACAACTTTCGCTGGGCGACCGGATTAGCCAGGTGTTTGTGCCCGTCGTGGTCGCGATTGCCCTGCTGGTGCTGTTCGGGAATTTGGTTTGGGGCGACCGCGGCGAAGCCATCATCCGGATGCTCAGCGTCCTGATTGTTGCGTGCCCATGCGCGTTCGGGATCGCCGAGCCCATGGTGCTCACGGCCGCGATCGAAAAAGTGCGCGGTCTCGGCATTCAAATCTTCAACGGGGCGGTGCTGGCGCTCAAGCCGACCGTCGCCGTGTTCGACAAGACCGGAACGCTCACGCGAGGAACGCCCGAAGTTCACGAAATCGTTTGGCTGATCGATGAACAGCCGGACTACCTCAATATTCTTGCATCGCTCGAAAACGGAATCGAGCATCCCATCGCCCGCGCACTTGCCCAAATTGGAACGCCGAGAGCCGTGAGCGACCGAACGATCGCCCGCACCGTGGTGTCCGCCAAGGTCGATGGCCATCACTATCTTGCCGGGAACGCGGGCCTTTATCCTGATGTCGAAATTCCCTCCGGCCTGCAAAATTCCACCATCGTCATGTTTGGCACCGCCGAGGAATGCCATCTCATTGCCGGTCTGCGCGACACGGTTCGCGAGGAGTCAAAAGCACTGGTGGCCGCCCTCAACTCCATTGGCGTTGAGCCGGTCATCTTTTCCGGGGATCGGAAAGCGGTCGTTGATCAGGTGGCCGGCGAACTGGGTATTGCCGACTACCGCGCCGAGATGGGTAGCGGTCAGAAGCAGAAGGAAATTGCCGGGCTCCAGCAGCAGGGCAAGACGGTCATGATGGTCGGCGACGGAATCAATGACGCGCAAGCCCTGGCGGCGGCCGATTTCGGCCTCGCCGTATTCTCTGGGCAGATTCCCGCCAAGATGAGCGCGGACGGCGTCTTCATGGTTCCCGAGATTGGGCGGCTGAGCGACCTGCCCTTTATGCAGCGCAAGGTGCGCCGCAAAATCCGGCAAAACTATGGCTGGGCATTCCTGTACAACCTCGTCGGCATGTTCCTCGCCGGGGTGGGGTGGCTCTCGCCCAAATACTGCGCCGTTGGCATGGTCTTCTCCAATCTCGTCGTCATCATCAACTCCATGTACGGCATGAACCTGCCGAATACCCGACGCGGAAGTGAGGAGCAGTAAATCAATCGCACAGTCATGCCTCCCAGTGGTCGGTAAAGCGTGCTGCACCATTTTTGAGGAGTCCGGGTGTAGGAACGCTTCACCCCGAGGGGAAAGCGTTGAGTGCTAGTGTCCTGTATCACAAGGCTGAGCTTGATCACTCAGCCTTGGCCTACTCGATTTGCAAAAGCGACGAATGGCTTGTTTCTTGTTTTCCTGTGGTCTAGCTTACCCCGTATGCCGGGAGCGGTTCGGTGCCATGCAGCGTGCTCCGATGGTCTTGACGACTTTGAAACCCGGCGAGCCGGCGCGGTTAATGGAAAGCTTTTTTACATCATTGGTTCATTTTAAGGAACTGCTGAGTCATCACCCGATGTTTGCGGCGGGACTTCTTTTAATGATGGGGCACTTGATCGGGGCGCTGGCGGCAAAAATCAAGCTCCCCAAAATCACCGGCTATATTGTGGCCGGTCTGCTGGTCGGCGAATCGGTCTCCGGGGTTTTCCCGTCGCACATGAACGAATCGTTCAAGATCATCACCGAGGTGGCGCTGGGGTTGATTGCCCTGACCATCGGCGCGGAGTTTTCCGCAGCCAAGCTCAGGCGGATCGGGCGCGCGGCCGTTGTGATTACGGCGGTTCAGATTCTCACCACCTTTGTCGCGGTTACGGGAGGGCTTTTGCTTTTCGGGACGGAGGTGCCTTTTGCGCTGCTGCTCGGTGCCGTCGCGACGGCGACCGCGCCTGCGGCCACCGTCGCGGTCGTGCAGGCGCTGCGCGCCCGCGGTCGGTTCGTTGACTATTTGTACAGTGTTGTCGCCCTCGACGATGCGGGCTGCGTTATTCTGTTCAGCGTGGTGTTTGCGTTCACCGCCCGGCTTCTGGGGGGCGGCGCGGAGGTGGGCGGCGATGTGGGGGCGGGCGTTTTTCGCGCAATGATGGAGGTGGTTTTTTCGGTTTTGCTGGGTGTGCTGGGCGGGGTTGTCTTGCATCGAATAACGAAGGACAAGCACGCGACAAACGAGATCCTGATTGTTTTGCTTGGCGTCATTTTTATCACTACGGCCTTGTCGATCGTTTTCCATCTTTCGCCGCTGCTGACCAATATGGCGACCGGTAGTGCGCTGGTTAACCTGTCCGTGCGCAACCACCGCTTGTTCCGGATTCTCGAACCATTCACGCCGCCGCTCTACGCGCTCTTCTTTGTCATCGCCGGCACGGAACTGAAGCTTGATGTCATATTGCGCGGCGACGTCCTCCTGCTGGGCACGGTGTATATTCTCGCCCGCGCGGTCGGTAAATACGGCGGCATCTGGGTGGGCTGCACAATGAGCGGCATCGGCAAGCCCATTCGCGAAAACCTCGGGTGGTGCATGCTGCCGCAGGCCGGGGTGGCCATCGGGCTGGTTCTTCTGGTCCAGGCCTCGCCCCTGATGCAAGGGTTGTCCGCCGGGCAGCAGGCGGTGATCCATAATATGGTGAACATCGTGCTTCTCTCTGTTTTCGTGAATGAACTGGTCGGGCCACCGCTTTCCAAAATGGCCATCATCCGAGGCAACCAGATGGAGGAACTCCAATGAACCTGTACGACATTACTCGCGAGGAGGCGTGCGCGGTCAATCTGCCCGCAAAAACCAGAGAAGAGGTCCTTCGGAGCATTGCCACCCATGCAAAAAGGATTCCGGCCTTCTCCGAAGTGGACGAGGAGGAAATCTTCCAGGGACTGCTTAATCGGGAAGAGCAGGGTAGCACCGGCTTTGGGGGCGGGATTGCGATTCCGCACGCCCGCTTCGAAAAAGCCAAGGATTTTGGGTTCTTCATCGTCACCACCCGGCGGGGAATCGACTTTGGCGCCATGGACAAGAAAAAGGTCAAGGTCTTCTTCGTGCTGCTCGGCCCGACCGACGGCGTGCGCGAGCATCTACAGATTCTCGCCGCCGTTTCCAACATCATCGCCCGATCCAACATTAAAAACGAGCTGCTCAACGCAACGACCCGCTCGGTGGTCTACGAAATCTTTCTCAGCAAGACGCAGGACAAGAAACCCAGGCACTTGCAGGAAAAGAAAAAGCTGCTCCAGGTCGTTCTCTACGAAGATATCTTCTTCTACGACCTTCTCGAATTCTACATCGAGGAAGGCATCGATGGCGCCACCGTGATCGACTCCTCCGGCATGGGGCAATACATTTCCAACATCCCGCTTTTCGCCAGTTTCATCGGATTTATGAACGAAGACAAAAACCGGAGCCGAACCATCATGGCGATGGTTCCCGAAAGCCGGGTCGAAGCGCTGGTGGCAGGGATCGAGCGAATCACCGGCGATCTGGAAAAAAAGCAGGGAGCCATGATTCTCGTGCTCGACGTAGCCTTTTCCAAAGGCACGATGAAAATGATGTAGCGGCCACACCGACTCCCCAATTGATCCCGTGCCGGAATCCGGATGTTTCACGTTTTCGCATCGCGTCTCATGAATGGCTTGAGGCGGTTTGCTGCAAACGGTATACATAACGCTCATTTTTTATCGGAGCAGGTTTATGAAAGTACCGGTCAGTTGGCTGAAGGAATATGTCGGTTTTGAGGACACCATCGAGGGTTTGGCGGACAAGCTGACCTTTGCGGGGTTGGAAGTGGAGGCGATCGAAACGGTTGGCTCGGATTTTGCCGGCGTGGTGGTGGGTGAAGTGGTGGACGTCGAGCCGCATCCGGGAGCCGACAAGCTGCGCATGTGCGCGGTTGAATATGGCGCGGAGGAGACGATGCGCGTGGTTTGCGGCGCACCGAATGTGGAGGTCGGCGGCAAGTATCCCTTTGCTCCGGTCGGCACGACGCTGCCGTGCGGCATCACGCTGAAGAAGGCCAAGATCCGCGGCGAGGTTTCGATGGGCATGCTCTGCGCGAAGGACGAGCTGGCTCTCGGCGAAGACCACTCCGGCCTGCTGGTGCTCGATGCCACCCTCGAACCGGGCACCCCGTTCGTACAGGTTTGGGGCGAGCCGGAAACCGTCATTGAACTCGAAATCACCCCGAACCGTCCCGACTGCCTTTCGATGATCGGCGTCGCCCGTGAAATGGCGGTGCTCTATGGCTCCGAACTTAAACTTCCAATCTTTGAGATTTCCGAAACCGGCGAAGATGTGGATGCCGAAATTTCCGTGGTGGTCGAGGATTCCGAAAAGTGCCCGCGCTACACCGCGCGCGTTTTGAAGGGGGCGAAGATTGGCCCGTCGCCGGAGTGGATGCAAAAGCGCCTTGAAGCGGCGGGCATCCGCCCGATCAACAACGTGGTGGACATCACCAACTATGTGATGCTCGAAACCGGCCATCCGCTGCACGCGTTTGACAAGACCCTCGTGGCGGGCAACCAGATCATCGTCCGCACGGCCAAGCCCGGCGAAAAGATGCACACGCTCGACGATACCGAGCGCAAGCTGACGAGGGATATGCTCGTGATTGCCGATGCCGAAAAGCCGTCGGCCATCGCTGGCGTCATGGGCGGCGCGGACAGCGACATCAAGGACGAAACTTCGACCATCCTGCTCGAAGCGGCCGCGTTCGAAACTTCATCCATCCGTCATACGGCCAAGCAACTTGGGTTGACCACCGATTCTTCCTACCGCTTTCAGCGCGGCGTCAATACCGACTCCGTTGAATGGGCGAGCCGCCGCGCCGCCGCGTTGATGTGCGAGCTGGCTGGCGCGAAGCTGTGCAAAGGGGTGGTCGATTCCTGTTCGCAACCGAAAGGGCAGGTCAAGATACCGTTCAGTTGGAAGCGTATCGAGGCGATGGTCGGCGCGGAGATTTCCAGCGACCGGATGAAGCAGATTTTCGAGACCCTGGAGATTGCGATCGAAGAGGATCATGGAGAAACCGCGGTGGCCGTCGTGCCGAGCTTCCGGCTCGACCTTGAGCGCGAGGTGGATTTGGTGGAGGAAATTGCCCGTATTCACGGCGTCGATAACATTCCGGCCAAGACGCCGCTAGCGAAGGTGATTCCCGATGCCGACGACTCCCGTGTCTGGGCGATTGCCGAGCTACGCGGTCGGTTGCAGGGTTTTGGCGTGAGCGAGATTTTGAACTATACGCTCGTCAACCATCCATTGCTCGATCTCTTCAACAAGGACGACCGTGAAAGCCGCGAAGAGTTGCCGCATCCGATTAGTGCGGACCAGTCGGTACTGCGCACGTCGCTGATTCCGCAGTTGGTCGAAAGCCTTGGTCGCAACCACTCGCGGCAGATCAACGAGGCGTGTTTCTACGAACTCGGCCGCGTTTTCAACCGTGTCGACGGTGCACCGGTACAGACCGAAATCGTATCGCTCGGCATGATGGGGCCAGTGGGCCGTTCGCTGCTCGGCAAGCGCGCGCCGGTTTCAGACGAGGAAATGTTTGTCTGGATGAAGGGGCTGATCGAAAAGTTGTTGTCCGCCCAGAAAATTGAAAAGGTTTGGTTTTCCTCTTATGATCGTCCTCAGTACGAGCCGGGCAAGGCGCTCGACATCTATGTGGATGACACGAATATTGGATGGTTGGGATTGGTAAATCAGACTGCCCGTAGCGAGTGGCGGCTAACCGGCCCTATCGCTGCGGCGGAACTAATGCTTGATGCACTGCTCAAGAACAGCTTTAAAGTTTCGGAGGTTGAAGACCTCGCACAGTTTCCATCCATGAGCCGCGACATTGCCCTGGTACTGGACGAGTCCGTGAAACACGAGGAGGTCGTCAAGTTGATCGAAAAGGCGAATCCCAAAAACCTGGAATGTTTTGGTCTCTTCGATGTCTACCAGGGCAAAGGAATCGAGAAGGGGAAGAAAAGCCTAGCCTACACCTTTGTCTATCGTTCCGCCAAACAAACGCTGACCGACAAGAAAGTAAACAAGGTTCACCAAAAACTAATCGATTTTCTCTGCAAACAACTAGGAGCTTCGCTTCGCGAAGGATAAAAATGAAAAAAACAACTTCCTGCCATTTAACCTCTTTATTATTGCTGGCTTTCGTTGGTTCTTCCTTCGCCCAGCGCCACGAAACCTTTGCGGAACGCCCCTCTAAGCGGCAGGAAAGGGTGCAAATTGCGAGAGAGCGAGCGACGCGCGAAAAGGAAGAGGCGCATCAATGGGCTGCGGCGCGTGGCTTAAAAATGCGCCACGACGATGGCCACCGACTGGTGGAGCTTATGGCCATCCGCAACGGTCGGCCGATCTACTATGCAACTGACAACGCTGATGCCGCTGTCTCAACTGCGGCTGATCAAGTTCGCAATACCGCGCCTTTTAATGTTGATGGTTCAGGAGTAACCGTTGGTGTGTGGGATGGGGGATCTGTCTATTCAATTCATCGGGAATTTGGCAACCGGGTCTCTCTTGAGAATCCGGGTGCAAGCGTCCATTACCATGCCACCCATGTTGCAGGAACCATCGGGGCGGCCGGGATTACTGCGCGTGCCGAGGGTATGGCACCAGCTACCGGGATTGATTCCTACTACTGGTCAGGCGATGAGGGTGAAATGGCAGCTGCCGGAGCTGCTGCTGCTGGGGAAGTCGGAAAGATTTATCTCTCCAATCACTCCTATGGAACCCTCTCTGGTTGGGCATATGCAAGGGCTGGAAATGGCTGGTCAGGGAATGCTGGGTATCACTGGTATGGGAACGTAAATACCGATACATCAGAAAGCTTCTTTGGGCAATACAGTTCGTCTGTCCGCGACTGGGATCAAATCGTCTACGATGCACCATATTACCTTCCGTTTAAGTCGGCTGGGAATGACCGTAGCAACAATCCTTCCAGCGGTAGCACCGTCTACTATACCGTCAATGTAGGATCGTCCTGGTTAAGTGCCTCCTACAGCAGCGCTTTGCATCCTAAAGGGGATGGGATATATAAAGATGGATACGACACCATCGCGACCAAAGGCAACGCCAAGAATATCATGACGGTCGGTGCTATTGATGATGCTGAAAACGGAACATCGCGTACTTTATCCTATCCCTATGCGCAAATGTCCTCTTTTAGCGGGTGGGGGCCTACGGATGATGGGCGCATCAAGCCGGATATCGTGGCCAACGGAGTTGGGCTATATTCGTGCGACGACGACAACACCGCAGGTTATGCTTCAGTGAGCGGAACCAGCATGGCTTGTCCTAATGCATGCGGTTCGGCGGCGTTGTTGGTGGATTACTATGACGACCTGTTTCCCGGCGGGGCGATGTGGGCGAGCACGCTGAAGGGATTGATCATCCACACGGCGGATGATCTTGGGCGTCCGGGGCCGGACTATTCCTACGGGTGGGGGCTGATGAATACGCTGGCGGCGGCCGAATTGCTCGGGGACTCCGTCGACAATCCGACCCGGCTGGTGGAAGCCACGGTGACGACCGCGCAGAAAAGCGATACCTATACGTTCTTTAGCGACGGGAACGAGCCGGTACGCGCGACGCTTTGCTGGACCGATCCTCCGGGTATATCGACCTCTGTTCACGACAGCAGAACCTCTCGCTTGGTCAACGATCTCGAACTCAAGGTGGCCGGCCCCGGCGGAACCTACTATCCGTACAAGCTTGACTATAGCAACCCTTCCGCCAACGCCACCACGGGAGAAAACAATGTCGACAATGTAGAGCAGGTCTATATCGCCACGCCAGTCGCGGGGCAATATACCATTACCGTGAATTTTGATGGCACATCCGTGTCGGGAGGGGAGCAGTGGTATTCGCTTTTGATCTCCGGTCCGGGAGGTGATGTGGATGGCGATGGCATGCCCAACTCTTGGGAACTCCAATATTTCGGAAACGCGACCAACGCGGTTGCCTCTGCGGATTCGGATGGCGACGGGGTGGACAACCTGTCCGAATACATTACAGGCTACAGCCCGATCGACCCCGATTCAGTCTTCAAGGTAATCCTCTCCGGTCTTTCGGAAGCGGGAAGCGTCCCCTACATCATGACGTGGAACCCGGTCGCCGGGCGCATCTACGACGTGAGCTGGAGCCCGAATCTCGTCATTACTCCCTTCGAACCTCTTCTTTTCGGGGTGGATCTTCCTTTCACGCAAAACAGCTATACCGACACGGTCGAACGCACCGGTCTGCAAAACTTCTACCGCGTCGATGTCCGCCTCGATCAGTAGAAGGCGGCTTTACATCGCGGAGGGCTGCTATGCAGCCCATTCCTTTAATACATTATAATATTAGTCGACATTCGTTTGGGGGGTTTTTATATTCGGAAACCTTAACAACAATGGGACATGGATATGAAATACGGTGCTTTTCTACTTGGATCACTTCTTTTTTTGACGGCTTGCGGGAGGGAGGAAACCACCACCTATCAGGTCTCCAAAGAGCCTTCGGCGGCATCTGCGCCCGCCCCGTCGATGGGATCCGCAGCGGATAACGAGGCCGTGCAGGCAGCGCATGCCGCAATGACTGCCCATGCTCCAGCCAGCCCTGGCTACACGAGCGAACTGCCGGAAGGTTGGACGGAGAAGGCCGGTTCGGGCATGCGCAAGGCGAGCTATGCCATCGAAGGAACCTCCATCGATTTCTACCTTGTTTCACTTTCGGTGGGCGATCTGGCCCGCAACGTCAACCGTTGGCGCGGGCAGGTCGGTTTGCCGCCAGCCTCGCCGGAAGAGATTGCGAAAGAAGTCGCAGCCTTTCAAGTGTCCGGACATGGCGTGAAGCATATCGAAATCTATAATGAGGACGGAGGCAAGGGAATCATTGCGGCGATTGTCGACCTTTCCCCGCACTATTGGTATTTCACCGCCAAGGGTTCCGTCGATGAACTGAGAGCGAACGCCGCCGATATCCGCAAATTCCTCGAATCCATTAAAATCCAATAGAAACACCCCTGATGAACAAGCTGATTGATTTTTTCCTGTCGTTGAAACTGACGGTGGTGTTGCTGGCGCTGAGCATGATTCTTGTGTTTGCCGGGACGCTGGCGCAGGTGGATCAAGGCATCTGGACGGTGATGGATCAATATTTCCGCTGTCCGATTGCCCGGATCGATTTGCATGTGTTTTTCCCGCGCTCGATGGATATTCCCGATGTGTGGATTCCCTTCCCAGGCGGGTTCCTGATCGGCTGGCTGTTGGTCATCAACCTAATCACCGTGCATTGGGCCAGCTTTAAGGTGCAGGTGAACGGGAGCCGCCGGGTGGCGGGTTTCTTGTTTCTCTTGCTGGGTGTGTTGGTGACGGCGGGCGTAATGTTTGGTTGGGGTACGGCATCGGTGGCGGCCACGGAGAGCGATGCGTTCTGGCGGGTTTTCCTGCGGCTCGGACGCGGCACGCTCGCGGCGGCGGTCTTCTACATTGCCTGCCTGCTGCTCTACCGCAAGCGCGCCGGAATGGTTCTGCTGCATGGCGGCATCCTGTTCCTGCTGATCGGCGAATTTGCCACCGCCCTCTATGCCGTCGAGGCCTCCATGACCATCAGGGAGGGCGAGACCGTCAACTATATCGACCACTCCCAGCAACTGGAACTGTCGTTTGCTGACACTTCGAATCCCGATTTCGATACCGTGACGGTGGTGCCTGGCGACACGCTGAAGGATGGCGCGCTCATCAAACCCGCCGGACTGCCGTTCGATATCAAAATTAACCGCTACATGGTCAACTCGAACAATCCGCAGCCGCTTCAGGGAATCTCTGAATCCCTCCGGAACCACTACCCGAAATACGAGGGCTACGGTTCGCGCCTCTATGTCGCCGAACAGCCCGAGGCCAGCGGCGCCAAGGGTGCGCGCGATGCTCCGGCCGTCGATGTCGAGCTTTTCAATCGCGCTACCGGGGACTCGCTTGGGCGTTACATTCTCTCGCTCTGGTTCTATCCAAACTTTGTCAACCGTTCATGGGATATGCCGACCACTTTCAGCGTGGACGGAAAAGACTACAAGGCCTACTTCCGCTTCAAGCGCGAATACCTTGCTTCGCCAAGCGGCAACCCGTACTCGATCAAGCTGCTCGATTTCGTGCATGAAAAATACGAGGGCACCCAAACGCCTAGGGATTTCGCCAGCCAGATCCTGCTGCTGAACGAAGGCGACGATGTGAACCGCGAGCTGCGCATTTGGATGAACAATCCCCTGCGCTACGCCCGCCGCACGTTCTACCAATCCGGCTATTTGCCCGATGACAGCGGCACGGTACTTCAGGTCGTGCGCAACGACACTTGGATGATCCCGTATCTTGCCTGCATGATTGTCTTTGTCGGCATGGTCGCGCAGTTCATCCAGTCGCTGGGTCGCTACATCCGGAGGGATGCCTAATGCGAAAACCCATCACCAACATCATCGTCGTGCTCTTTGCCGTGTGGTTTTTCCAAAGCGGGGTGAAACCGCTGAAGGAAGCCGCGACGGATTTCCAGTTCAATGCCTTTGCGCATTTGCCTGTGAAGTTGGAAGGGCGCAAGAAGCCGATCGATACCTTTGCCCGGAACCTGCTGACGGTTTTGTCGGACAAGCAATCGGTTCGTGTCGACGGCGAAGGGGTTTCGGCGGTCAAATGGCTACTCGATAACATTTCCGCCCGTCCCGAAGCGATGGACTACAAGGTGTTCCGCATCGAAAACCTCGATGTGCTCTCCAGTCTCGGGCTTGAGGAGCGCAAGCGGTTCCGCTATTCCTACCGCGAACTCCTGCCGGCGCTCAATACGCTGGATGGCGCGGCGCGTTCGGCTTATGGCAAAGAGGCTCGGCAACGCGATTTGTACGACAAGCAGGTCATGAAGGTGGCGAACAAGATCTACCTCTTCCAGAACGTCATGGCTTCCTTCGAGGATCCTTCGTCGATCCCGCAAGAGCAGCTGATGGCTACGGCGCAACGCTACATGCGGCTGGAAAACTATTCGATCCCGCTCGTTATTCCTCCCAACTCGGGAAATCCGCGCTGGCGGCCGCTGATGAGCACGCTGCTCGCCTCGCATCCAGCCATGAACACCGTGATCGAGGGGCACGATATTTCCGTCGATCTGCTGGCCGTGCACATGGGCGTGATGCTTGCGGCGTACCGAACAGGTAATGCCGGTCTTTTTAACAACGAGCTGATGGAGTATGACGCGGTGCTCCAGGCCGACAATCCCGCCGTGTTTGATAAGCTCGCCTTCGAGGTGTTCTACAACCGCCTCGGTGCATTCATGAAATCGGCGACGCTCTATCTTCTGGTCTTTATCCTCAGCCTGTTCGGTTGGCTCCTCCGCAAAGAAGGCTTGATCGGCGCAGCGCGTACACTGATGGTCTGCGCGTTTATCCCCCACACCTTCGCCATCATTGCGCGCTGCTTCCTCTCTGGCTATCCGCCCGTCACCAACCTCTACTCGTCCGCCATCTTCATCGGCTGGGCCGCGGTTGCCGCAGGCATCGTTATTGAGCTGGTCTTTCGGAAAAAGGCGGCGGGAATGGGGAATCTGGTTGGCGGCATTGCCGGGTTCGCCACGCTGCTGATCGCGCACTTCCTCGCGGGCGACGGCGATACGATGGAGCAGATGCGCGCCGTGCTTGATACGCGCTTTTGGCTGGCGACGCATGTGATCACCATCTCCTTTGGCTACATGGCTACGTTGGTGGCCGGCACCATCGGGGTATTCTATATCTTCGGCGGCCTTTTCACCCGGCGGTTGGACGAAGAGACCAGCGAAAACCTGTATCGCATGATGTATGGCACCACCTGCTTCGCACTGCTGCTCAGTTTTGTCGGCACCGTGCTCGGCGGTCTTTGGGCCGATGATTCGTGGGGCCGCTTCTGGGGGTGGGATCCCAAGGAAAACGGTGCACTGCTGATTGTAATCTGGACGGCGATCATGCTGCATGCCCGCTATGGCATGATGGTAAAAAACCGCGGCTTCGCTGTCATGGCCGTGTTTGGCAATGTCGTAACCGCATGGTCGTGGTTCGGCGTCAACCAGCTCGGCGTCGGCCTGCACTCCTACGGCTTCACCCAATCCGCCACCTTCTGGCTGATGGCCTTTGCCGCCTCCCAACTCAGCATTTGTGCCGTGGGTCTTCTGCCGGCCCGGATTTGGCGGAGCGGGGGCTGAAGGCCGTAAACACGAGTATAATGAGGAACTTGCAAAACCTCCGGTTTCGCAAATTCCTCAATAGGGCATAGCGTCAAGAGATCATTGGTTTCCATCCATGCTAGCGTTCAGGATTCCTGTATTTGCATTGTTTTTCTGCGCTTGAACGTTATCTTCGGAACCATGAAACGATTTCTCCCCATTATACTTCTGTTGTATCCCTTGCTTGTGTCGGCCGCCACGTTGCGGCTGGAGGGCGACCGGGCCTGGTTGGAGGCGGAAGGAACGCCGCTACCCAAAGTGCTGCAGCTTTTCGAGTAGCGCGGGGTGGAGGTGTTGATCGACCCGTCGCTGCAACTCAGCCGGATTTCCGGCGAATGGGAAAATACGAAAGTCGACCGCCTGATCGGGCAGCTCGTCAGCCCGAACAGCTACTTGCTGGAATGGCGGAAGATTGATAGCCCGCTCGGCGAACTCTACCAGATTGCCTCCATCCGCATCTATTCCGACGGCAACCCCTCCGCCGCCCAACCGCTTGCAAAAAAGCGAAAGGTGCTCGATATCGTCGAGGGCAAAGACGGGGTGAAATATATCCGTGGCGAAATCATGGTGGGTTTTGGCGAAGGATCCGATATCGACGACTTGAAAGCCTTGCTAAGGAAGCTCGGGGGAACCGTGGTCGAGGTCATCGATCCGCCCGGCATCTACCGCATCAAGCTCAACGAGGGCATGTCGGTGGAAGAGGCCATGGAAATTGCGAAAGCGCACGACGGTGTCAAAGCCGCGGAGCCCAACCTTGCGTTTCCGCGAATTGGCAATGAATCGGTTTCGCTGTCCGGATCTGGAGCAGGGATCAACCTGCACTTGCAGCCCGGCGAAACCGCCGTGGCCGTGTTCGATTCCGGCCTCGATCCAAAATATGCCGAACTGTCGTTTATTCGCGGAACCTACAATGCCTTGAACCCCTCCGAAGAGATTAGCGATCCGACGGGCCATGGTACGTTGACGGCGATGGTTGCTTCGGGCGCGATCACTCCGCTTGGCGCGACCGCTGCCGAAACCGGGGTTCCGGTGCTGGCGATACGAACCTTTGATGAAAATGGAATGACCAGCTCCGACACCATCATGCGCGCACTCGAATATGCCGCCAACTCCGGCGTGAAAATCGTCAACATGAGCTGGGGTTCCGAGGTCGATAGCACCTTCATGGAATCCGCCATGGACTACGCCGCGCAAAACGGCATCACCCTCTATGCTTCGGCCGGAAACGAACCGACCGGAACCCCGATCTATCCAGCAGGCTACGATTCCGTCATCGCGGTAGGCGGTCTGAACCCCGACGGCACCCAGTGGGAAAACTCCAATTTTGGTGATTTCGTCGAAGTCTACGAACCGGCCAAGGCGAACTTCAATGGCCTGTCCTACGCTGGAACCTCCATCTCCAGCCCCTACGCCGCATTCAAAGCCGCCCAAAAGTAGGGGTGGGGTTGCAGGAAACCTGAGTCGTTGGCCGCATTAGGTTTCTTGGATTTCAAGCCTTGTATCCGGGAGGCGCTATGCAGAGAAAGCGTATGCCCTGAATGGCCAGCAGCGCGACCCATCCATAGAGGCTTGCGCGGTGGAGGAAGTGCCAGTGCTTCGTCCCGTCCTGAAGGATCTCGAACTCGTCCACCCAGATTGTTTCGCAGGCCCCGTCGCCACTATCGGTACGGTTCACACTGCTACCTCTTCCCGAATAGGATACCAAGCACCCCTTGATGTTGAGGTCGTCGCTCCGGTATTCCGCCATGTTCTTGCTGAACCCGCATGACACCACCATTCTCGCAATATGGTAGTCATAGAGCGGTTTCACATGATGGGTTTGATTCTCCACGCGAGCGGTGAAAGGAGGGCGCTGCGTCGGGGTTTGGACCGGGTCTCGCCGGGAGATTTCGGAAAAATCGGCATAGATGGGAAGCTCGTTTTTCTTTCTGCACGAATAGATGTTCAGGGCAACCAGAACAAGCAGAACGAGGTTGAGGGCATGCTTCATGAAGAACGTATAACATAGCCTTTCGCGAGGTTTAAGAAAATATGCGGGAAAGGAGAACACGGCCCGACCTCTGGGAGGGGAAGTCGGGCCGTGCGTGTTTTTGCAGGTTTGGGAGGAAACCTGAAAAGCTATTTTTGCCAGGCGGAGACGACGGGCCATGCATTGACTTGGTCCGGGGCTCCGGGAGGGGTGGGGACGCTGCGCCTATAGATAATATCCGACACTCCTGCCTTCTTGATATCACCATTCACGATGGCCTGGCCAAACAGCCGCCCATTGGCCGTTTGCTCATAATCACCGGTCTTGGCATAGACGAGGCCATAAATATCACCGGTCGAAGTGGTTTTAATGTTGCCATCCCGAGAGGCCATGGCGAAGGCCGTGGTGGTTGGGACAACATGTGCCTGGCCCGAGATGTGGATATTTCCCGTGGCGATGATGGAGCCATTAATGACCGCGCTGCTGGAGATGGTGACGTCTCCATCCACCCACAGAATTCCACCCGCGGGGGTGTAGGATGAACTGGTGGAAAATCCATTATGCACTTCGCCGTTTTTCTTCGCCCAGTTATAGTAGGGGGTCAGGTTGATATCAGGAATCTTGACTGGCTTGACGGGACCCTGTGTCGCTGTTCCAGTAATGGTAACCTTGCTTGCCGTCCAGTCAGGATCTGGTGTGGTTACATCGCCCTCGATGGTAATATTGTTCTTGATCGATATGGTGGAGGGGGAGGAAAGGCTTACCTCTACGTCTGCATTTCCTCTGACATCCATTGGGCCGTTTGAAATATAATGCCCGCCGCCATTTGTTCCTGCTGTGATTAGGCCGGTTCCTCCAAAGGAGAATTCGCCGCCGCTAGCGCCGGAAAAATTAAAGGCTTCCCATGTGGAGTAGTCCTCAATGCCTCCCGCATTTTCATCATCCACGAGAATCTCGGCGATGCGGACGGCATCGCCCATCTTGCCGACGGAGTTGATGATTACATACTTATTGCTAATGGGGGTGATGGTTAGCGCGAAAGAGCCCTCGCCATAGTTGCTTTGGGTTGAGGATGCGCCACCGTCCAGCAGGAAGGCATCGGGGTTGTTTTTTTGGTCGAAATCAACCGACAGGATGGAATAGGCATAGTCGATTCCGGCCTCGGCATAGGCCAAGGCCTTGATCTGGTCGGTCAGCCTTTTGGCGGTATGGACCCGTTGCCCGCCGATTTGGACCAGCATTCCAAGCATGACTGAAATGGCTGCAATGATAAACAGCACTGAAAACAGTGCGAAGCCGTTTTTATTGTGATGTCTCTTCTTCATGGGTTTCTCCTTTATTTACATTCCGCTGTTTCTTGGGGTCATATCCATTTTCAGGAACGAGGTGACTTTCCGGGATTCATGGTTCATGACCCGTACATCCCTGTAGATTTCCAAATCGACAATGAGGGCGGCTCGCAGCGGGTTGCCATCCACGCTGATCTCGAACATGCCATAGTCCGGACCTTTCGTGAAAATCCCGCCGATATTCACCAGTTGCAGTTCCCCTTCCCAGTCGATGGTGACATCCTTGAGCTTCGGGGTAGATGTGCCATCCGGGTTGGAGGTGAACAGAGCCTGGAACTGGATGTAGCGGTTGTAGGAAGCACCGACGGAACGGGGGTTGACCGATGAGTCCGAAATTGCACTCCAGTCGGAGGCGTCGGAGAGGTCGGGTTGGTTTCCTGAACGCACTTTCAGGGCAATCGCGGTTCCCGTGGGTATATTGTCGTTCCATGATATGTCGCCATATTTAGGTTTTGATAGATGCGTGTCGAAAATCCGCGAGGTATATCTCCCTGTTTCTGGATAGCTAGCCGTGATGGAGGTCAGTGCGAAAATTGTGTTGGTCGGGTTCCCGTCAACCCAGCAGTCAGGGATAGATGCAAGCTGGTTTTTCCGTGCCACGGGGTAGCACTGGGTTCCATCGTCCTTGATTCGGAACATGACCAGATAGTTGTTGGTGGTATTGATCTCGAAGTCGATCGGGTCGGATATTGCAGATACACCGGGATTCATGACGGGGGAGTCTGATGAGCCCGAGAACCTAGCCTGTGCTGGAGCACCGGATAATCCATGGGAAGTGGTTTCCAGGGAATCGGTTTTTACGATGGAGACATCCTTCACCTGCAATTGCCCCACGGCACTCGCCTGAAAGGTTAGTTGACACTTTCGGCCATTGTAGACCATCCAGTTTCCGTTTTCGAGTAGCTCCGATCCGTTGATATGGACGACCACCGTCGAGCCTTTTAGTATTGAATTGGAAACGGACGTTCCGATCAATGAACCGGTTTGCTGTGCGGCTTCCCAAGTGATGTCGTTGCCGCGGAGTTGCACGATGAAGTCCATGGGGGTCAGAGTCTCGTCAAATATGAATTCGGTGTTCTCCGCCTGGTACCCCAAGGCGCCAAAATTGGTTTCTTCCCACTGGTCGTTGTCGAGTTTCAGCGTAAATCCGTTCCCTATGGCGGTGGCGGGAAAATAGAGCTGATGGTTGCCTTTCCAGTCGCCGGGCATGTATTGGGCTATGGCTGTTGCGCCGGATTGTGCCGAGGCCGGTAGTTGCGCTTCGGCTTCGCGTTCACTGTAGGAGGGCGAAACAAAGAGCTGGTCGATCCCAATCTTGTATCCGCTGCTCCTGCTGTTTTTGTCGATTATCTTGAAGGTGAATTCGTGTGTTCCCGGATCCAACAGGATATAGCCCAGACTGGAGTTGTTGCGCGTAGGGACGGGTGAATAGGCATCGAACCAGCCCGCCTTGGGATTGAGCGACCAGTTGAGCAGGTTTTCAAAAATCACGTGGGAGGAGGTGTTTTGGCTATTGTAGGTGGAATTTCCGTGGCCATATTCGACTACGCTTTCGAGCTGGGCCTGTCGCTGGGCGTCGCTAAGCGAGTTGTCTCGCGGTGTGAAGGTGGTCTTTACCAATTGGTTGGGGGTGGTAGGCCGGATGTGATAGATCACCGTTTTGCTCCAGAGGATCTTTCCATCGCTGTCCTTCTCCAAGATCCCGTCGCCACCGATGTCTTCTGCCATCGGAAAACTGATTGCTTCGTAGGGGCCGGCCCCGGATGGGTAGTAGAACATGGTGTCGAGCGAGGAAAGGCGCAAGTCGGTCTTAAGCCGTTCCATGGCCAGTTGGACGTCCATGTCGAGTTCATTCTGCACATCGGCCTGGTTAACGTTTTTCAGCGAAAACATATAGCCGGCAAGCGTTAGTGCCAATGCCATGACGAGCAGCACGATGGCCGCGGCGACTTCGAGCAATGTGAATCCTTGTTTACGGTTTATCATCATTGGTCCTGTCTACGGGCTAGGCGGGGGAGGAGCAGTTCCTCCGCCCGGTTCAAGATATTGGGCAAAATAGGTGTTGAGAACCTCTTTTGCCGGGGTAAAAGCCAAGGTTTTCCGGTTGCGTAGGTCTACCGTTACCGTTAGTTCCAGCAGGTTGCTGCTGACAGTGCTTATCTGTGTGGTGCGGCGATAGTTTCCCGCTGTGTTTGGCACGCCGCTCGCATCCACCACCACCTTGTCTTCAATGAAATTATCCACTTGGTCAAAGTTGAAGGTTCGTACGAGTTCCATACGATTTTTGGCAATATTGATTGCCGTGTAATGTGCGCGCGTCATGTCCGATATTTTCCTGTGAGAGAGCAGGAGTTTGCAGGCTCCCGTGCTGAAAATGGCCAGAACAGCGACGGCCACAACGGTTTCCACCAGTGTCATTCCTGCGCGTTTCTGGCTTCGGATGGTTTGTTCTTTAATGTTTGCCGATAGGACTTTCATGGCTATTCCCTGTCTTCATGAACAATGGGCCACATATAATCAAGCACTGGGCATGCCACTGTTAAATCGTTTGGGGATCCGCCGGGAAACAGGCCAAAAAGAACGTTTTTTACGATTAATACAATGGAAAACCCCTAGCGTAGGCCGCCATGTACCGGATTCTCGTTGCAGCAATGCGAAAAAAAGCAACAAAAATTTACAGGAATTGGATGGCTCAAACCCCTGGAATAGATGGACTCCAAGAGATGATCGGACTCGTTTCCAGACTTATTGGCATCCACGAGTTCCAGAGCGGGTTGTTGAATTCTCCGATGTCCGATGCCTCGGGGCTGTTTTTTTGACTTCTACCCCAGTTCCCGGTTGAGGCGGTTGATTTCGGCGCGCATCTTTTCAAACACTTCGGCTTTGTAGACGCGCACGCTGGCTTCGGAGATGCCGAGCTTCTGGGCGATATGCTTGTTGGGGATCTCTTCGGAAACCATCTTGAAGACGGCCTGCTTGGTTTCGTAGATATCGTCCTTGATATTGTCCCACGCCAGATTGGTGATGTGCAGTACCCATTCCTCGCGGGCGAGGTTTTCGATGTCGGGTAGAACGTGTTCTTCGATGTTGATATACTCTTCCTGATATTCAACCGAATCGCGCCCGGTGATAAAGTTTTTCTTGGTGCGGAAGAAATCCCGGACGGTGTTGCGGGTCATGGCGGCGAGCCAGTTGTGGAATTTCCCCTTGTTTTGGTTGTACTCGAAATCCTCGATCTTCTGCCAGACCTTGGTGAGTACGGCTTGGCTGATATCCTCCGCGTCGTGCTGGTTGATGCCCATGCGAACGATCAAGCTGAGGATGAAGCCGCGGTAGATCTTCTCGAACTCGAGCCACGCCTCGTTGTTTCCGGTTTTCTTCAGCTTGGCCAGCAGCGTGACCCGCGTCGGGTTGTAGTTTGATTCGTTCATTTCGCCTCTTTTAACACCAATGCACCCGATTTTTTTTGCAACGAATGAATGTAAAGCAACGAATAAAAGCCATCTTTTCTTCCCTCAATTCGTTGCTTTACATTCATTCGTTGCCATTCCTTTTTAATCCGCATAGATGATGATGACGCCCCGGTTGGCGAGAGCGCGGATGGTGGGGTCGGCCTTGAAGGCCTCGGATACGGTCAGCAGATTTAGGTTCCGGCACCAAACAAGCTGCGGCGAGATGGAGAGGCCGTCGATGTCGCTGATGTCTAGCGAGGTTAGCTTTGGGTATTTAACGATGTTGATCAGGTTGCGGATGCGTGTTCCGCTAATGTCGAGCGTGTGGAGTCCGGCCAGCTGATCGAGTTCGAACAGGTGGTTGAGCGCCGTGCCTGAAAGGCGGAGACCCTTCATGCCGCTTTCGGTCAGCAGCTTGAGGTTGGGGGTGCCGATCCCGCTGGCATCCAGATTGCTGATATCGAGGCCGCACAGCGGCGAGATGTCGTCGAGATCCGGATTGTTGGAAATGTCGATTGTCCAACCCGTGGAACCCGCCGGCTTCCATGAAAAGTTGAGCGTTCCAACCTTTGGGTTCAACCGCTTGAGCGACTCCTCGATGACCGGGAATCGGGTTTCTGGGTCAAAGGGTGCGCGGTTGAGGTGATAAAAAAGGCGCGGGATTCCTCCAGCCATATTGTGGTTCTGGAGGTCGCTCACCAGCGCGGGAATCCCGCTATCCGGAATGGGACCCGAATCCTTGTATTTTTTGGCCAGATTTAGGGCGGCGGCATCTTTGCGCACGGGATGTCCATGGTTCCCGCTCAAAATTTCCCAGGCTTCGGAAAACCGTTGCTGGCAGAGCAGGATGCTGCCTTTTTGCAGCCAAGCCAGCTTAAGCGAGGGGTCGAATGCAAGACTGGTGTCAAGCGCCTTCTCGGCGGCGGTAAATGCGTAGTCCTGCTCCTCGCGCGCCATCATGTTGAGGTAGTCCGGCGCCACCTTCTTGGCGGTAGCCGCGATGTAGATGTTCTTCTTGCGCAACTCCCCGAGTGCGTCGACCGCAATGCGCTCGCTTTTTTTGATGGAGGCGAAGCTGTTGGCGAGGATCAACGCGATCACGGCGAGGGATGCGGCGATCAAGCCCACCGCAACCTTGTGGCGCTTGACCAGCAGGGCGGCGTGGGTGAGGAAGGTCGGGTTTTCGGCGCTGGTGGCAAAGCCGTCCTGGTATTTCTGGAGGTCGCGAAGCAGGGCGGCGACGGTCGGGTAGCGGTTGGTCGGATCGGTTTGCATCGCCTTCAGGGCAATGGCCGAGAGCGCCGCTGGGATTTTTAAATGGGGCGCACGGTTTTTAAGATCGGGAATTTCGCCCCGCACGGTTTTTTGGAGGACGTCCTTGACGGTGTCGCCGGTGATGGGGCAGTGGAAGCTGAGAATTTCGTAGAGCATGGCACCGAGCATGTAGACATCGGTTTGGAAATCAATGTCGGACGTCGATCCTTGCGCCTGTTCCGGCGACATATAGCCGGGGGTTCCGCCCACGACGTTGCGCCGCTGCCTGCTTTGGGCCGAGCTTTCCAGATAGCGGGTGAGGGTTTGGCCGCTCTCCAGCGAAACGTCGTCCACGCTGTGCCACGAGACCGGTTCGCCGTCGTATTCGTTGAGATGGGTAATCAGCGTGGATAGCCCCCAGTCGAGCACGTGGACATCGCCATAGTCGCCGACAACGATGTTGGATGGCTTGAGGTCGAGGTGGATAACCCCTTTGGAATGCGCATAGTCGATGGCGTTGCAGACCTTCAGGAAAATACCGAGCAGCCGGAGGCGGGAGAACTGGGCTTGATAGGTCGCGTTGCCTTTGCGCAGCTGCTTGAGGATTTCGCCCAGGGTTTCCCCCTTGAGCGATTTCATGGTGAAATAGGGATTGCCGTTTTCGTCGAGCGCAATGTCGTAGATGGGAATAATATTGGGGTGCTGCAGGTTGGCGGTCAGCCGCGCTTCGTAGAGGAACGAGTCGATATCCTGCTCCGATGCAATCTTGGAATCCTGGATCAGCGCCATCGCCACCTTGCGGGCGGTGCGGTGGTCGTCCACCTCCCAGATCGCCTTCATGCCGCCCTCGTTCAGCTTCCGGGTGGCGCTGTAGCGCTGTTCCGGGTTCCCGTTCATCAAGCCGTCGCGCCCCTGCGGAGCGCCCTCCTTTAGATCCTCCTCGAACAGGATTTTCTCCGTGTCGGAAAAAACAATTTCGTCGGCAAACAGGTTGGCGTTGGAAATCTCGCGGTTGGGCGGGTTCGGTTGCTTTGGCTTGTTGTCGGCTTCGTCCATGGATTTTCCAATGGTTGGAAATTACAGGGGACTATACCACTGCCGGTCGGCGAATGGATATAAATATTTTTATTGGCAACGGATTCAGTGTCATCCCATAGAGGGCGCTAACGGAGTGTAAACGCCCGTTTTTGTTAAGGTTTCTGTTGTCTGTTTCATACAGTCAGTTCCGATTTTTGGTTGCGAGTTAATGATGGTTCCGCGTTTTGAATGGTTGGTCATGAAAGCGATTTCGACATCCTTTCCATTGATCTCGACAAGTGACACGACCCTGCGCAACTCGCACGGATGGATCGATAGTATCTTTTGCTGTTCTTGTGTGGAGGAATACACCACAAATGAATTTTCTGTAAATTTATGTTTGAACTTCCTCATGCAAAGCACAATCTGTGCTCGTAATATGCGATTAAGTTAGAAGGGGGAAGTGTGAAGGCCAGAATTCTATTCGTTGCACTGAT
>CBDVCB010000023.1:0-33255 GCA_965372395.1 uncultured bacterium | reverse complement strand
GATGCTAAAGCGGCTTAAGGAAGTGCCATTCGGGTCAGCCGATGAATTTTAGAATTGCAACGGATGGGGACAAAAGACAGAGGACAGAGGTCGGAAAAGCGGTGCAGGTGAGGTTTTACAGAATAATTTTAAACAGAATGATGGGGATTAAAGGTAGAGGGCAAGGTGGAGGGAGCAGAATCACGCTCATTTCCCCATCCTCGGAGAAAACCGATCCAGCGGAATTCCATGAATAAGACCTTCCTTATACGCCTTGTATCTTTTCTCCGACTCCTCTACCCACTTTTGCTCTACCGCCTCGTCTGGTTTATCCAAGCTTCTGGGTCAGGTCAGGGGTCAGCCGATAGTCAGGGGTCAGCCGATGAATTTTAGAAAAACCGCTTTATCCGATTGATTTTCGAACTTCCTCTAGCACCTCTTCCAGAGAAATGACGGATGAAGGAACAAGATCGCCTTCCTGATGGCAGTGCGATGGGAAGGTATCTAGTTGCGGGTGGTGCGGAGCATTGTCCCAGCGACGAATCAGCCGGTTTTCCTGTGTTTGCCAGTGATAGGAATATCGACGTTCGGTCTCATCAACATACTCTCGAACGAACAACTTTGAATGATTCACAAACTCTATATCAACTCGCAAATAAAACCCTTGTTCCCACGTTTTCAGATCAATCACTTCGAATCGAAGAACGAGAGGAGAGTTCTCAAGCAACCCGAAAGCGTTCATGTTGAAAGTCCTCCAACCTTTTTTGCCGATCCTCCTTCAACCGGAGGTATGCTTTCCACTCCATCAGGTCGTCGTCTACTTCAAAGCTCTCATCCTGCTCCAGACGGGAGGATTCTATCTGTTCGTAGGAAGCGCCATATTTCCGCTCGAAAGAAGCTGTTTTTTCACGAATTTGGTGCAGCTCTGCCAAAACTTCCAATCCGACGATATCTGCCACTTCTTTTCTTGATATTGACTGCATATTCGCACCTCCTGCTTTTTTCAAGACCATAGATCAATGCATCCTGCCTGTCGAGAGCGGACACAACGGCCTTTAAGCCCGACAAAAACCGTTAAAGCGTTCAATTCGTGGAAGGTTAAAATCGTAACGGCGTTTGCAACGGATTGATAGGAAGCAACGAATGGGGACACAGGACAGCTTCCGGCTCGTAGAGCTCTACAGCTCGGAGAGAGGTCGGAAAAGCGGTGCAGGTGAGGTTTTACAGAATAATTTCAAACAGAATGATGGGGAATAATCAGGGATGGAAGGCAGATGACGGATGATGAATGGTGCTTGGTGCTTGGTTAAGGCTTTAAGAACGAGCTAACAGCTTAAAGCCTACAGTGGGCAGAAAGCAACGGACAGCTTCCAGCTCGTATGAGCTTACAGCTCGGAGAGAGGTCGGAGGACTATTTTAGATCAACCGCTGGAACTCTTTGCGTGATATATCGCAGTCGCGCAATATCTGTGCGAGCAATCCCCTGCCGATCGATTCCCCACGATGGACTGGAACAACCGTACAACGCCCGTCAGCATGTTGGAGAAAATGGTGACTGCCCCGCACTCGAATGACCTGAAACCCTTGTTTTTTCAGCGCCTTGATCAATTTCGACCCTGTAACTGCAGGAAAAGTACTCATGCGCCAACTGCTACTCGCTGCACTCCCACAAACTCAGAACTACATTCGTCTTCCACCTCAAGACACAGCAGGATGGCCTCCTTTATCCGCTTCATTAATGTATCCAAGGATTTGGCCTGGGTGTGGCATCCGCGCAGGGAGGGAACGGTGGCAACATAAAACCCATCTGCATCTTTCTCTATGACTACGTTATATTCTTTCATGATCTCAGATCCTCAATTCCATGCGTCCTACCATTCATCACGCAATTCCCGCTGTGCTTTCACGGCGTCGCATCGAAGCTTCAGCTTCCCCAGCAGGGGTTCAATAACCGCCCAATCAGGGTTTTTCGCGACAGGTTGGTTCAGCAATGTAATCAACACATGTGCTGTTGCAGGCAAAACCCGGCTCTCGGGACCTTTAATCCGTCCGTTTTCAATATCTACTTCTATCGTTGTGTACATAATTTACACCTCCAAGGAATTCAAAGGGTAGGACAGAAATTGCTTTTTTCCAACACAATTACCTGCCTGTCCAGAGCGGACACAACGGCCTTTAAGCCCGACAAAAACCGTTAAAGCGTTCAATTCGTGGAAGGTTAAAATCGTAACGGCGGTTGCAACAGGGTCAGAGTACCAGAATAAGCGCGCCGCAAAGCATAATGACCGAAGGGCATAAGCCGAAGGCTGGTTCAAACCAAGAGGTTTTGCAAGCGGCTCGGAGATCTGTTTTAGTTCAGCAAGGTGAAATGAATTCCCGCCCCTGCTTTCCGATCCAGAGTGTAGGTTGTTTCCGCATGAAGTGTGCGGTTCATTTGTCCCATGTAGTAGTCGGGAAAATCCGCGGAACCGGTTTCATATTCCCGCAACGCACGCCACGCATCGTCAACCCGGTCTATCATCAGGTCAGCGGAGGACATGAGAGCCTGAAGCACTCCCACAACCTGCTCTTTTCCATAGCCATAGGCTCGCCGCAATACCCAAACTAGCTCACATAGAACAACCGCACTCACAAGGCCTTGGTTATTCTCGTTTAGTTCCCCTTCCAAAACCGAGGTTGCCAATCGGGCTTGTTCTTCATCGTCCTGCACGATGTAGCGAACGAGAATGTTGGTATCGATACCAATCATTCCGAGACGCTCTGTATTGCGCGGTCCATCTCTTCCAGGGAGATGGGTTGCGGGGGCTTGGGCAACATGCCTTTAAGATCCTTAACCGACCGGCTAAGCGGCATTATTTCCACCCGGTTGTTTTCACCCAGCACAATGTCCAACCGATCCCCGGCATGCAAATGCAACGTCCGCCGAATCTCAACGGGCAGCGTTAGTTGTCCTTTACTTGATAGCGTAGCAATCATGGCTTACCTCCATTTCCGACAAAAACAGTAATGTAAGGGCGCGGCTAGGGCAAGTGAAAACATGCAAGGAACAGGTACCGATGTGTTTTAAAATAGACATGGCGACGGCTTCGGATACCGCCTTTTTGAACCACCCTCAACCTTCCTTCAGTTGCGCCAACACTTTCCGGTAGTTTGAAAAACGTTGCTGCCATCGGATATCCTGATTATCAGCAATCTCCATTATTTTAGTCCTCTCTAACAGGGGCCGCCTATGGATTTTAGAATGGCCGTTGCGAGCGCATCAGATACCCGAAAACCAGAATTTCTTGATCCGGAAGACAGAGGACAGAGGACGGAAAAGCAGTGCGGATAGGGTTTTACAAAATGATTTTGAACAGACACGAAGTGAGGCTGGCGCGAAGCGGCAATAATGGGTATACCTCTTCAATTCACCTCTACTACAGAAACTATTCAACAACACTCCAATAGCCCCCTTTATCCATCCTGTCGATCCTGTTATCCAGTCTGAATTTTCATATCCATTGATTTAGGGAATGATCCTTATTTGATACGGCTTGATTCACTTCTTTTGTCTCAACTCCGTAGAGTTTTGCGACATCCGCATCAATGAGAATCTGCTGCCCTCTCAGCTCAACAAGCATCTCTTGAATATCTTCAACCCGTATCACACTCATCGCTCAACCCCTCTTGGCTTCGCGGGCTATCCCAAGAACCGCCGTGCAACCAGCAGACCCAGACCCGCCAATCCGATCAAGCCGGCGGCGGCGGGTTCGGGGATGGCCTCGATGGTTCCATTGACAACGAGGTCGTCCCCGGTCAAACCCCGGATACCACCCGAGGCGGTTCCTGTGCTATTCCAGCCATAAATCCGGAAAGTGACGGTTGTTAGATCTTGGTATTGCGGATCCGACAGGTCGATGCGACCGCCCCACCCGCCTAGTTCGGTATCCCATCCACCAGCCAACCCCTGCCGCCCGGTGAGCGATGCCATTTCATCGCCAGCGTTGTACCCATCCACATTGGACATGAGAGCGATGTCGTCAGGGCCACTCGTACCGGACTGCCCGTTCATTTCAATGGAAGACAGATCAAAGCGATATCCGACCTCCGCAGCCAAGGTGAATTGAATATAGTGATCGTTTGAAATGGCTCCGGCGAGCGAGTCCTGATGCGTCGACGCCGAAAATTTAAACCCGTACATATCATTTACCCCCGAAGGAGCGTCGAAGCCCAGCGCCAGCGTGCCCTCCGAAACATTTGTTCTCAAGGTTGTTGCGGTCTTGGTGTAGGGGAAGGCGGAGTTGTCGAC
The DNA here is from genome assembly GCA_965372395.1 of uncultured bacterium. Taxonomy (GTDB): domain Bacteria; phylum Verrucomicrobiota; class Kiritimatiellia; order Kiritimatiellales; family Pontiellaceae; genus Pontiella. The sequence continues at coordinate 28,988 of CBDVCB010000023.1, read as the reverse complement.
CCCTGTTCCATCCGCGACATCCACCCCGTTGACATCCCAAGCCACCAAAACATCTGCGAAAACCATCATGGGTCCGATGGTGATGGATGCGGCTAAACCCAACTGCTTAAAAATATTTTTCATCACAGGCCTCCTATTGGGCAGTAGCGCGGTAGAAGCCTGCGCGGTTGGTTGTTTCGATCTGCCAGGTTGCATTGGATGCAAAAGGCGCGGACACCGTGCTCCAGCCGTTGGAGTCCGCGAGGTCTAGCGTGTACTGCAAAATATAGCCGGTACTGTTGGCTTCGTCGAAAGCGGCCGATACGGATCTTGCGCCGTTCGAGGAAACCAGTGAAAGCACCGGGCCGCCATCGGAGGGCAGCACCACCGTTCCATGCACCACCAAGTCGTTTCCGGTCAAGTCCCGCAGGTAGGTCACTGCGGCCCCGGAGGTGTTGTTCCAGCCATAAAGGCGAAATGGAATGTGGCCGGTCAGATTTTGATACCGGGCATCGCTTAAATCGATGGGGCCGCCAAAGCCGCTGCCGTCGGTATCGAAGCCGCCGGTTTTATTGGCTGGATATGCGGAGGCGATCTCCTGCCCGGCGGTGAAGCCATCGATGCTGGCCATCAGCACCACGTTTGAACAAGCGGTCGAACTTCCTCCTCCATTGATTTCGATGGAACTTAGGTTGAGTGCGTAGCCCGCATCGATTGAGAGAGCAAACTCCAAGTAGTGGTCGCTTGCGATCGCCCCGGCCAATGAATTGGTTTTGTCGGCCGTTCCGATTTTAAATCCATATTGATTGGCCGAGGTACTCGGATTGACACCGTCGCCGAGCGTCAACTCCGAAGCGACATGAGCCGTTTCACTGGTTGTTGCCGAAAAGACGTATGGGGCCAAATTGGTAGCCAGACCGAGTCCGTCGTTGACATCGATTCCATTTACATCCCACCCCGCAACCACTCCCGCCTGCACTCCAACCGCAACAGCAACAAGAACCCCAACAACAAATACTACCTTCTTCATTCCAACCCTCCCTTTTGTTGATTAATTGCCAAACTAAGGAAGGCAGACTATTAAACAAGGGAGGGCTTTAAAAATGTTTTCTTATTTTGTTTTTAGTATTATTTACTAGACTAGTATTTTTTACTAGTTCTTGTAGTCAAGGCCGTTGAAGACGTTTCCTCCTTCGCTAAAGCTACGGCGGACAAGGAAGCTGTTGAAACCGTTAACCTAGAAACGGAGATGACAAACCGCTAATGCACGCCAATAGACGCAAATGACCAAAGAAACTTCTATTGTCAATACGGTTTGGAACGGTCGCTATTGCTCTGGCATGAATATATTGTGACTCAGCAGGAGAGGTTGATGGCCGCAAAGCACCGCCTCCCTTCGGGTAGGCGGTCTCTACACCCTGGTTGATGGTCTCAATATTTATCCGCCGGATCTATAAAGCAGAGAAAGGTAGTCTTCATACGCCAAGTCGATGCCTTCTTTCAGGGAAACTTTCGGGGACCATCCCAGATTCCGCAGGCGGGAGGAGTCCATCAATTTACGGGGTGTGCCGTCGGGCTTGGAGGTGTCCCACTCGATTTTTCCTTCGAATCCGACCACGGCCTTCACGGTATCGGCCAGCTCCTTGATGCTCACCTCCTGTCCAGAACCGACGTTGATGTGCGACTGCACCGTGCCCGATTCATCCTCGAAGGCCATGTCTTCATACGAAGCGTTTTCGAGCAGGAAGACGCAGACTTCGGCGAGGTCGTCGCTGTAGAGGAACTCCCGGAGCGGAGAACCGCTTCCCCAACAGGAAAGAGAGACCTTAGACTTTAGGCCAGAGGCTTTAGGCTGGATCTGATGGATACCGCTTTCACCGAGCCACTCGAGTAGTTCTTCCTCTGACATCTGATTGCCGTCTTCTGTCCTCTGTTCTCGCTTGTAAATGCGCCGAAGCTCATCGAAGTCGCCATTTTCAAGCGCCCGGGCCAGATGCATGCGGCGTATGAGGGCGGGGAGGACGTGGGAGTTTTCGGGGTGGTAGTTGTCGCCGGGGCCATACATGTTGGTGGGCATGGCGGAGATAAAGTTGGTTCCGTATTGCCGATTGTAGGCATCGCACAGCCGAATGCCGGCAATCTTGGCGATGGCGTACGGTTCGTTGGTCGGCTCCAGCGGCCCGGTGAGCAGATGCTCCTCTTTCATCGGCTGCGGTGCGAGCTTGGGATAGATGCAGCTGGAGCCAAGGAACAACAGCTTTTTCACCCCGTGCCGGTAGGCCGAATGGATGACGTTGGCCTCGATCATTAGATTTTCATAAAGAAACTGCGCGCGGTAGGTACTGTTGGCCACAATGCCGCCGACCTTGGCGGCGACGAGCACGACATAGTCCGGCTTTTCGGCTGCAAAGAATTCATCGACGGCCTGCTGGTTGACCAGGTCCAGCTCGTCGATCGACTTGCCGAGCAGATTGGCATAGCCATGCCGCTGCAGCGCGCGCCAGATGCCGCTACCCACGAGGCCGCGGTGGCCGGCGACGTAGATTTTTGAATTACGTTCCATTCGTCACTCCATTCAAGCGTTGAAGCGGCACCAAGCGCCTCGTTGAAATCGTTAAAATACTTCGTTCGTTAAATTCGGACAAGAGATGGGATTAACATCATCAAGGCGATCTGCAACCCTGTTTTCCAACCGCTGTTTTTCTGCAAGTGCTTGATTAAACCCCAGCAGAGTTGCGACTCCCTCACGCACAGGTCATACGCCTCTTTGAATTGCTCCGCTGTGATATATTTCTGATCCAAAGCGAGATAGAGCATACTGCGCACTTCACCAGCCGATGCGCGAGCAATGAAAAGAAACTTGGCAAAATCCTTATTGCTTCCCCGCTCAAAACCCTCGGCAACGTTATTCATCACAGAAACCGCCGCTCGCTGGATTTGATCACGAAATCCATAGTCCTTGGTAAACGCACTCTCTCGACCGAAGGAATAGATCAAGTTCGCCAACTCACGGGAAACTTTCCACGCATCAAGATCTTCAAAACGCTTCGCCACCATCTAACAACCCCATCGGTTTTAACGCCTTCAACTATTTTAACGGTTTTAACGCTTCAACGCCTTTAACGATTTCAACACCCATCCTAAAATCCAATTTCGTAGTTGGGATCATCGAGCAGGCGCAGGTCGCCATCGGTCATGATCTGGACGAGCTCGGCAAATTTTACCTTGGATTCCCAGCCGAGCTGGCGCTTGGCCTTGGAGGGGTCGCCGAGCAGTTGCTCGACTTCGCAGGGGCGGTAGTAGCGCTCGTCCATCCGGACAACGACCCCGCCGGTCGCTTTGTTTTTTCCGACCTCACCAACGTCTTCACCGTCCCACTCGATTTCGATGCCGACGTGGCCGAAGGATTTTTCGATGAATTCGCGGACGGTGTGCATTTCGTTGGTGGCGACGACATAGTCGTCGGGCGTCTCCTGCTGGAGCATCATCCACATCATTTCGACATAGTCGGGGGCGTAGCCCCAGTCGCGGAGGGCGTTGAGGTTGCCCATGTAGAGGCACTGCTGCAACCCGCGAGAGATGCGGGCGACGGCCATGGTGATCTTGCGGGTGACGAAGGTTTCGCCGCGACGCGGGGATTCGTGGTTGAAGAGGATGCCGTTGCTGGCGTGCAGGCCGTAGGACTCGCGGTAGTTCTTGGTAATCCAATATCCATACTGCTTGGCCACCCCATACGGGGAACGCGGGTAGAAGGGGGTCTCTTCCGTCTGCGGCACTTCCATCACCTTTCCATAAAGCTCGGAGGTGGAGGCCTGGTAGAACCGCGCCGCAACGCCGGTCTCGCGGATGGCGTCGAGCAGGCGCAGCACGCCAATGGCATCCGCCTCGGCGGTGTATTCCGGAACCTCGAAGGAGACCTGCACATGCGACTGCGCTCCCAGATTGTAGATTTCCGACGGCTGGATTTTTTCGATCAGGCGGTTGAGGTTGCTCGAATCCGTCAGGTCGCCGTAGTGCAGGATCATCTGCGGATTGCCTTCCAGCTGATCTTGGTAGAGGTGGTCGATCCGATGCGTATTGAACGTGCTGGCTCGCCGGATAATCCCATGGACCTCATAGCCCTTCGCCATCAAAAACTCGGTCAAATACGATCCATCCTGCCCCGTAATTCCTGTAATCAATGCTTTTTTCATTCTCTCTCCTACTTTACTCAACGGTAACCGATTTTGCTAAATTTCGGGGCTGATCGATTTCGCAGCCGCGGGCGGCGGCGATGTGGTAGGCCAGTAGTTGCAAAGCCACTGCGGTCGGAACGGCGGCAATGCATGGCGGACAATCGGGAACCACGATCATGTCGTCGAACCCCTCGGCGGTGGCTTCGTCGCCTTCGCTCACGACGGCAATAACCGGTGCCTTGCGCGCCTTGCACTCCTCGGCGTTGCCGATGGTTTTTTCCTTGCCCGGAATATTGTTCAGCAGCGCCACGATCGGCGTGGATTCTTCGAGCAGCGCAATCGGGCCGTGCTTGAGCTCGGCGGCGTGGTAGCCTTCCGCGTGGATGTAGCTGATCTCCTTCAGCTTGAGCGCCCCTTCCATGGCCACCGGATAGAGATAGCCGCGCCCAATGAAGAACGCATTTTCCTTGTCGGCATATTTTTCGGCCACGGCCTTGATGGCATCGTTCTGCGCCAACGCCTTTTCGACCAGTTCCGGAAGGCGCTCGATCCAGCGGCAAAGTTCTTCGCCTTGATGGCGCGGCATGCGGCGGCCCCGCGCCAGCTTCAGCGCCATCATCAGCAAGACGGCCACCTGGCAGGTAAAGGCCTTGGTGGAGGCCACCCCGATTTCGGGTCCGGCGTGCAGATAGACGCCGCGCCCCGTTTCGCGGGCGATGGTCGAGCCCACCACGTTGCAAAGTCCAGCCACCACGGCGCCCTTGTGCTTGGCCTCGCGCACTGCGGCCAGCGTATCGGCCGTTTCGCCCGACTGGCTGATGGCGATCACAAGATCCTGCGGGGTGACGATCGGGTTGCGGTAGCGGAATTCCGCCGCCTGCTCCACCTCGGCAGGAATACCGGCCATTTCTTCAATCGCGTATTCGCCCACCATGCCGGCATTCATCGACGTACCGCAGCCCACCACCAGAACGCGATTGATCTGCGCGGTGTCGCGCGGCGAAAAATCGAGTCCGGAGAGGATCGCGGTCCCCATTCCAAAATCAAGGCGGCCGCGGACGGCGTTGCGGATTGCACTGGGTTGCTCGAACATTTCCTTAAGCATGAAGTGGGCATACTCCCCCTTCTCGGCAGAGTCGGCATCCCAGTCCATTTCGGTCACCTCGCGGCTAATCGGGGAATGCTGGAGGTCGAACATCTGCACGCCGGCGGCGGTAACAACGGCCATGTCGTAGTCTTCGAGGTACATCGCGTCGCGGGTGTGCGGAATGATGGCCGAAGCATCGCTGGCAATCACGGTTTCATCGCTGCCGAGGCCGATGACGATCGGACTGCCACACCGCGCCGCGACCAATTTTCCGGGTTCATGGTCGGTCATCACCACAATACCGTAGGTGCCCTTGACCTTCTTGAGCGCCTCGCTCACGGCTTTTTCCAGATTGCCTTGGTAGCAATAGGCAATCAACTGGACCAGCGCCTCGGAGTCGGTATCGGAAACACACTCGATGCCGTGTTGCCCAAGAGCCGCCTTGATCTCCTTGTAGTTTTCGATAATGCCATTGTGCACCATCGCAAAATGGCCGGAGGCATCGAGGTGCGGATGGGCGTTCACCTCGTTCGGCTCGCCATGCGTCGCCCAACGGGTATGACCAATGCCCAGCGTGGCACATTGCATTGAATCCAAGTCCGACGCATCGACCTTCTCGCGCAAGCCCTTGATTTTCCCGGGGTTCTTCACCACCTCGATCACGCCATCGTGCAGGCAAGCCACACCGGCCGAATCATAGCCCCGGTATTCCATCCGGCGCAGTCCATCCACCAGAATTTCCGAAGCGTTCCGTTTTCCAAAATATCCGATAATTCCACACATAGTGGTAACTCCTAATTTCGAATCTCTAAATTCTAAACAATCTCAAAACAACCAATTCCAAATCTCAAAACAACCCCTTTTCTGCCTTTGAACTTCCAGACACTGGAGTTTATTTTAGTCCCCTACTTTCGAAAATTCCATCACGGTTGCGCAGGATTTCACAGAATAATTATGAACAGAATGATTTCCCATAGCGGCATCCCTGCAATTATTCTGTTCAAAATTATTCTGTGAAGATTCTCTTTATTTTGGTTCCAGCTCTGCCGGGTTTGGATTTAGAGATTCTGATTTTAGAGTTTCCCGATGGAATTCCATTCCATCGGGCAGGCTGCCGCCCTTGGTCGATCAGCCCCCTTGGGCTGAAACCTTCCTGTTTTCGCTAAAATGTAGGGAACATCCAACCATTGGATATTCGATTCCGCGGCGTTTAGCCTCCCGCCGCCATGGGATGCTTCATGCGATGCTCCAGCGCATCGGACGGAAACTCGGCCTCGACCAGGGTTCCCATCATCTCCATCAGGACGGCCACGCGCTCTTGCGCCGGCATCAGTTTGACGACCTTCACTTTCAGGCCCCGCATCGAGCCTTCCAAAACCGTGGTTTCCTCGCCGACCTCCAGCGGGGCAACCGCCTCGGCCACGCTCTCGGCATCGAGATCCTTCCGGAGCGCTTTGATCACGGTGCCCGGAATGGAAATATACCTTTCGTCGAAGGTCGGAATGTTGAGCACGCCGGGGGCGTAGGCCACCGCGCGCTTCATCTCAAACAAATCGAAGCGGGCGAAGAGGTAGCCCGGAAACATGGCTTCCTGGAACCAGACCGGCCCGCGCACGGTTTTGCGCTGGAAGCGGATTTGGGGACAGAATACCTCCAGGCCATGGAGCGACTCCAGACCCCCGGCGGCCATCCGCTCTTTCTTGGGCTTCGAGCGCACGCAATACCAGTGCTCGCCCGTTTCAAATTGTGGAGTGGTTTCCATGCGCCCTAGCCACCAATCAATTTAAGGATGAGCGGAAGCGCCTTGCTTGCCCGCTTCTGCCAGTTTTCCAAATGCTCGATCTTCTCGTCGAGAAGCTCCCGGTCATCGCCCGAATACTGATCCAGAATCTCCCGTATCCGCGCAATCCGCTCTTTGCCGCTATGGACATGCGGTTGGATCTGCTCCCCGGCAAACCCGGATGCGATCTTGCGCAGCGAGGTTTCCGCCACATAGTAATCCTTGCGGTCGCCCGGAATATACACGGTGCGGATGGCTCCGAACGAGCGCAGGATTTTCAGGCCCTGGCTGGTCGACCCCTTGCTGATGTTCAGCCGGATGCGGCAATCGTCGAGACAAAGAGGATCGGAGGAAACAAAGAGCAGGCCATAGATCTCCCCCACTGAACGCGGCAGATTCAACACATCGGCCATGCGCACGAACAGTTCGATCACCTCGCGCTCCAGTTCGCCAAGCGCGGGACGGGCTTCCAATACACCATTCATAATGTTCAGAATATAATGAACAAACCGGGCCGCCGCAAGCTATTTATCGGATAAAACCTGCCCGCCAACGACTTCACCATATAGACGGGTTCAAGGCGGGCACTTGTTTTCGACGCATATAGGGTTTGACAACGCACAGTTTGTTGGTAGTTTAGCCTGCTTTTTAGGACAAAATAGGAAATTCAGAGATGAAACGCACATACAACCCATCCAAGATCAAACGCGCCCGCAAATGCGGTTTCCGCAACCGCATGGCTACCGCAAATGGCCGCGCCATCCTTAAACGCCGCCGCCAGAAGGGTCGCAAGAGCCTGACGGCCGTATAACCGGGAACCCAACATGCCGGAGCCCCACCAGAGGGAGTCGGACCGTTCCATCGACTCAAGCCCGCTTCAAAAGAGCGGGCTTGATCGGCGTTTATCGACCGCGCATCGGCTCGTCAAATCATCGCTTTTCCAGGAAACATTCGCGCAGAACAAACGCTGGGTGGGCCGCTACATGGTTCTCTGGCGCAGAAGCGGTGCCGATGCTTCGTTGCGTTTGGGGGTCATCACCAGCAAGAAGATTAGCCTCCGCGCCAACCAGCGCAACCGCGCACGACGCCGCCTGCGCGAAGCCTACCGCAACCTCCGCCCCTACTTTTCGGGCGACTTCGATGTCCTGCTCATCGGTCGCCGCTCCATCCTCGGCGCCGACTGGGCCGACATCCTCCGCGAGATGCTCAAACTCGCCCGGCGCGCCGAATTGATTTCCGACGAAAACCTTCAGCGAGCCAAAACGGAATATTTACAGAATAATTAGAAACAGAATGATTACTGCCCTGCCGGGGATTATTCTGTTTCCAATTATTCTGCTAAGAAAAATACGCATGAAGAACCTTCCATCCAAAGCGGTTGTTCTCCTGATCAAGGGCTACCAGAAAACGGTCAGCCCCTGGCTGGGGCAGCGGTGCCGCTTCCACCCCACCTGCTCGAACTATTGCATTGATGCACTGCAACAACATGGTATGGTCTCCGGTCTTTGGCTCGGGCTCAAAAGAATCTGCAAATGCCACCCGCTCCATCCGGGTGGGCACGACCCTGTTCCCGGACGGAAAGATAAATTGCGAAGAGAGAAAACAGATGAATAAAAAAGATTTAATACCCGTCGTATTGCTCGTACTAATGATCCCCCTATGGATCTTCATCGACAAGACCTTCATTGCCCCGAAATATCCGGCAAAGACACCCGCACCCGTCGAGCAAGCGACGAGCGAAGCCCCGGCAGCGGAAGCACCCGGGATCGAGGCTGCGCCCCTCGAACAAGCCGTTGAAGCGGTGAAGGCCAAAATTCCCGAAGTGGCGACGCCCCAGGCCGAGGAAGTTCTCGCACTCCTCGAAAATGAAAAGATCAAATTGGAGTTCACGTCGATCGGCGGCGGCATCAAGTCGGCCACGTTGATTGCCAAGGATGAAGACGGGGAAATCCTCTACCCCGAACTGAACGAGAAGGACAGCCCGCCCGTCATGCTCGACTTTTCCGATTCCACCGCCCTCGCCTACGAAGGCCTCGCGGGCATCGGCGCGAAGGAATCCCTGAATATCCAAACCTCCGAGGACGGAAGCTCCGTGGTCTTTTCCAAGGCATGGAAAGACGGCACCGCCTTCCAGCGCACCATCACCATCGGCGACGACTATCTGCTTACCGTCAACGACCGCTTCATCAACTCCGGCACCGATCCCTGGAACCTGCCCGGCCTCCGCATCCTGACCGGCTTCATGAAAAACCCGGCCGACATGAAAGCCATGCGAGGCGTCAGCATCCTTGGCGTCGATTCCTACACCCCGACCGGCGACATCAACTTTTGGGGTCGCAAGCTTGTAGGCTTGTATACCCTAAACGACCACAGATCATTTTTTAAAAAAATGTTTGGGGAAAAATATGATGCTCCCACTCAAGTCAACCTGACTCCCGCCGACATGAACGGCGTTGAAGTCGACTGGGTTTCCGCGAAGAACAAGTTCTTCACCCAGATCCTGCGCCCGGAAGAACCCATCGCCACCATGGCCGTCCTGTCCACGCGCGAAACCGAGGGCAAAGGGATCATCCCCAAGAATGTCGCCGCCGCGCTTGATTTTAAACCGGAAGTGGTCGCGGCAGGATCCATCCATGAAGTGGCATACAGCTACTACATTGGACCGAAGAAATATTCAGTCCTCCAGGATTCCGGCTACGCCATGGAAAAGGTGATGGAATTCGAAACCATTGGTGCGTTTTCCTTCATGAACTGGATGATGGAACCCGCGCGCAAGTTTCTGCTTTGGACGCTGAACAAGTTCCATGCCGTCATTCCGAACTATGGCATTGCCATCATTCTGCTGACCGTGTTGATCCGGGTTCTGTTCTGGCCATTGACGCACAAGAGCACGGAAAGCATGAGGCGCATGCAGGAGATCCAGCCGGAGATCAAGGCATTACAGGCCAAATACAGCAAGAGCAACCCGCAGAAGCTGCAGCAGGAAACCATGAAGCTCTACAAGGAGAAGAAGGTCAACCCGATGGGCGGCTGCCTGCCGATGTTTGTTCAGATCCCGGTCTTCATTGCGCTCTTCACCGTGCTGCGCAACGCCATCGAGCTACGCTATGCCGGCTTCTTATGGATTGCCGACCTAAGCACGGCTGAAAACCTCTTTGCCGGTCAGATTCCATACATTGGATCGCTCAACATCCTGCCGCTACTGATGTCGGCTTCGATGATCTGGCAGCAAAAGCTAACCCCGCAAGCCGCCACCACCCCGGAGCAGATCCAGCAGCAGAAAATGATGATGTTCATGATGCCCATCATGATGCTGTTCTTCTTCTACAAGATGCCGTCCGGCCTCGTGCTCTACTGGACCACCAGCAACCTGCTGATGATTGCCCAGACCAGCCTGCGCAACGTGAAGAAAAAGAAGGCCGGGGCGTAGAGGCATTGCCGAATGCCGATTTTTGATTGCCGATTGAAATGTCCTTCCGACAGGAAGCCATAGGAACCGAAGGGCTATTCAATCGGAAATCGGCATTCCAAAAATCAAAATCGATCAGTGCTGCTTCCGCAGATGCGAGGGAAGGATGCGGAGCTGGTCGCGGTATTTGGCGACGGTGCGACGGGCAATCTTGATCCCCTGCTCTTCCAATAGAACCACAAGCTTGGTATCGGAGCTGGGCTTTTTCCTGTCTTCTCCGCGGACGATATCACCGAGGGCGGCTTTGACGCTCTCGTTGGAGATGAATTCCCCGCTAGCCGTCTTTATGCCGGGCTTGAAGAAATATTTCATGCTGAGCAATCCCTGCGGCGTCTGCATGTATTTCCCGGCCGTGGCGCGGCTGACGGTGGTCTCGTGCACTTCGAGCAGTTCGGCCACCGTCTTCATATTGAGCGGCTTGAGCTTGGCAACGCCATGGTCGAAGAAGTTGCGCTGGATGCGGACGATCTCGACGGCAATGCGGTAGATGGTGCTCATCCGCTGGTCGATGCTCTGGATAAACTGTTTCGACTTGGTGATCTTTTCGCGGATGTAGGTCTTCACCTCCTTGGAGGTGTTGGGATCCTTGAGCATCTGCAAATATTTCTGGTTGATAAAAAGTTTCGGGTAGGGCTTCTTGTTCTGCGTGATGACGTACTCGCCGTTCTTCTTCTCGACCATGATTTCGGGCGTCACGTATTCGATCCGCTCTTCGCTGAAATTTCGCCCCGGCTTGGGATCGAGCTTGGCCACCGCCGCAGCCAACTCCTTGACGCGGTCGATGGTCAACCCCATCGCGCGGGCAATATCTTCGTATTTGTGCCGACCGAGCAGGTCGAGATGGCCGTCCACCAACTGGTATTCCTGCGACTCCTCCTTGCCCGCGCGCTTGAGCTGGAGCAACAGGCATTCGCGCAGGTCGCGCGCACCGATGCCCGCCGGATCGAAGTCGTGGATCACATCGAGGATCTTGTCCAGCGTCTCGACCGGAAAGTTGGGCAGGGCCAACAGATCCTCGACGTCGAGCGTCAGATAGCCATCGTCGTCGATGTTCCCAACCACAATTTCGGCGATCTTCCGTTCATAGTCGTTTAAGCTGGAAAGATTGAGTTGCTCGAGCAATTGGTCGTGCAGCGTAAGGGATTCGGAAAGCGAATCCATCATGTACTGGTATTTTTCCGCGGCATCGCTCCCGCCCGAAACCGGGCGGTTTTCGTAGAAGCTGTCGAACTCCTCGCCTAGTGCGGCCAGCTTTTCGAATTCGTTGTCAAACTCGTCGCGCTCGACATCCTTGGTGCCCTGTTCGATCTCGATCTGCTCGTCGGCCTGCTCCTGCGTGGCTTCGAGCGTGGGGTTTTCGGACAGCTCCTGCTTGATCATCTGCTGGAGATCCAGCAACGGCATCTGAAGGATTTCCAAGGATTGGAAGAGATGCGGAGCAAGTACCTGCTGCATCTTCATTTGCTGGCTTAAAATTAGTCCGGGCTGTGCCATGACGCGAATCTACTGATTCGCAGGCGTTTCTCAAGCCAAGTTTGCAAGGAATGGGGTTCGCAAACCCGTATCGAATACCCCTATTTACAGTATTCCGCTAAAATATATTTCCATCTCCACAGCTTGCCCTATGATGGGCGGCGATTTTTCAGGAGAGTTCCTTCATCATGAGTTTAGAAGTATGTGTATTGGCCAGCGGGAGTTCCGGCAATTCCATCTACGTGGCCTCGGATAAAACAAGGGTACTGGTCGACGCCGGCCTGAGCGCCAAGCAGGTGGCGGTGCGGCTCGACCAGATCGGCGTCGCGCCCGAAAGCATCAACGGCATCTGTGTTTCCCACGAACACGGCGACCACATCGCCGGCATCCGCGTCCTGCAAAAGCGCCACGGCATCCCGGTCTATGCCAATGCCGGCACGCTCAGCGGAATCATGCGCCAGCCCAAGTCCGACGAAATCACCGCCAAGGTCTTCCAAACCGGATCGTCGTTTGAAATCGGCGACATCACCATCGAGCCGTTCTCTGTTCCGCACGACGCCTACGAACCCGTCGGCTTCCGCCTCCAAACCGGGGAAACCGCCGTCGGCATCGTCACCGACCTCGGAATGGCCACCGCGCTGGTTCGTGAAAAGCTCAAGGGGTGCCACGTGATCATTGTGGAATCGAACCATGACGAAGACCTGTTGCAGGAAGCCCCGCGCCCGTGGCCGCTCAAGCAGCGCATTCGCAGCCGGCAGGGCCACCTCTCCAACATGGGAGCCGCGCAACTGATTGCCGAATGCGCTACCGACGCGCTCGAACACGTTTTCCTCTCGCACCTCAGTTCCGACTGCAATACGCCCGACATCGCCCTGCAAACAGTCGCCTCCCAGCTGCGCCTCGATGGCCTCGACCACATCAACCTCGAAATTTCCCACGCCAGCCATATTTCCAGCGTTTGGAAACACCGCAGGGAAGTCGTCGAGTTCTAAAAAACCCATCAGATCGTCTTTGCGCGGAGCTCCTCGGGCAAGGAGAGCTGGTGATGGTGGCAGATCGCAATGGCGAGGGCGTCGGCGGCATCCTCCTGCGGCTGCTCCTTGAGATTAAGCAAACGAACCACCATCTTGGCCACCTGATCCTTTTGCGCGGTGCCGGTGCCAACAACGGCTTGCTTGACCTTGCGCGGCGAGTGCTCGGAAATTTCCAGCCCCTTCTTTGCGCAGGCGGTGATGGCTGCGCCACGCGCCTGCCCAAGGATCATGGCCGTGTTGGCATTCTTGGCAAAGAAAGCGCCCTCGATGGCGGCGCAGTCGGGCCGGTGTTCCTCGATCAGATCCGAGATGGAATTGAATATGTTTTCCAGGCAGAGCGAATGCGGCACCTTCGGCTTGTTCTGGATGCGGCCATAGGCCACCGCCCGCAGCTCGGAGCCGAAAACCTCGATAATCCCCACGCCCGTCGAGCGCAACGAGGTGTCGATCCCCAAAATCTTGATTCGTTCACGCGCCATATTTTTCGCCGCCCTCTTTGACGACATAGACCGGTTCGCCGGGTTCCAGCGGAAAATCGAACACCGCCTCCATATCCAGTTCCAGCTCGCCGAAGCTCGGCGATTTGAAATCATCCGCAAGCTGGTACATGCCCATGAAGCGGTAGGTCGCGCCATCCAAAAGAAAGACCTCGATGCCCGGAGGAAGCGGCGAAACCAGCCAAACCTCTTTCACCCCGGCGCGGGCATACAGCGCCATCTTGCGCTTGCGGTCATGGCTTTGCGTGGAAAGCGAAAGAATCTCCACCACCAAGGCCGGTGCGCCCTCCACATGCGATTCCGTGATCTGCTTTTCGTCGCACACCACCATCAGATCCGGTTGCACCACATCCTCGTCCGAAAGCTTCAGATCCGTCGGGGCAATGAACGGCTTGCAGGACTGCCCTTTGAAAAAACCTTTCAACTGGAAAAACAACTCCCCGGCAATGCTCTGATGCCGCGTGGTTGGCGCGGGCGACATATCGAAGATCTCGCCGCCAATGATTTCCCAGCGCTCATCGTCAGGCAATTTTTGGTAGTCGCTCCACGTATAATGCTTCTTCTTGTATGCCGGTTCGCCCATGACCCATCCTCCAATTCGAGCTTCGACGCTACAATCCCGATCCACGGAAGTCACGCCGCTTTTCTTTCGCCAGAATCGTTTTCCGCTGCGCGGTGAAACGATGCTACACCTTTTCAGTAGCTGAAGATCCCTGCACCGCCTATCCCTGTTTTTACAACCAATCGATCGGAAACGACCCTTTCCAAGGTATCAAAACCAACCAAACTCTATATAGCATACGATATATTTTACCCCAAAAAGAGTCATTTTGAGGCTATTTTATATAGTATTCTATATAAAAATTATCGCACAGACCGACTCAATATTCCCCCCCAATTTATCCTTGCATAACAATGTACCTTGCTTTACAAGGTACTTATCAAACGGGAACGAACGATGGATTTTTTCGACAACTGGACAGTGCAGGTGCGCAAGGGGCTGCTGGAACTCTGCGTACTCAACCTGCTGCTCGAAGGCGAACAATACGGATACGACATTATCCGCAAGGTGCTCGATGTCCCCGGTTTTGGAATCACGGAAGGCACCCTCTATCCCCTGCTCTCGCGCCTGAAGATGCAAGGGCTTGTGCAGACCCGGCTGGTTGAATCCAGCTCGGGGCCCGCCCGCAAATACTATGCCCTCACGGCCAAGGGCCGCAAAACCTCCGCCACGATGAACGAGCATCTCCAGGAAATATTGACCGGACTGCACTCCCTGCACGGAAAGGACAAAAGGTAGCCCCATGGAATGGACCGACACAGCAACACGGGAACTGGACAGCACCCTCGACCGCCTGCGCGATTCCCTCAACCCGAAAGAGGTTGATGCCGATGAAGTGATTGCAGACATCAAAGCCCGTATCGAGGAGGAGCTGGCTGCTGGAAACGGAAGCGTGGTTACGGCCGACAACGTCCGGGCCACCTTTGCGAAAATCGGGGTGCAGGACATGATTCCGACAGACCCGCCTGCCGACGAGGAAAACATTCAATTTGTCCAAGGCTTGGAAAAACCCCGCCGCACCCGCAACCGGATCGCCACGGGCTGGTTCTGGTTCGCGGGCATCATCCTTCCGCTGCTTGCCCTTGGAACGGAACTCGTGGCGCACCCCTGTCTCGAGGCCGGACTCTTCGACCCGCTGCCAACGCCCTTTCATGCGCTTCTGATTGCGCTCGTTCCCGCCGCAAACCTGCTGGGCTGGCTCGCGATTCGCAAAAGCAAAGCCATACCGGTTAAATGGCTAGGGCTGCTGCTTGGTTCCGCCACCACCGTTGCGTGCTACTACACCCTGATGTTCATCACCATCACACCGTTTGCCATCATCGGGTTCGCCGCCATCATCTACTTCGGCATCGGCCTGCTCTGCTTCCTGCCGTTGTCCCCGTTGCTCAGCCTGCTTGCCACACTCCGCATGCGGGTGCACATCAAACGGAAACTGCTAGCTGCCGGGCAGAAGCGCATACCCCTGTTCCGCCGCGGACTGCTGGCGGGACTCGCCGCCATCGTGCTCGCTTCCGCCCCTATCCACCTGACCCAGATCGGCCTGACCATGGCGGGATCCGACGCTCCGGAAACCCAGTTGCGCGGCATCAAGCTGTTGCGGGCATCGGGCGACAAAGTCGCCATGAACCGCGCCTGCTATTGGAGCGCCCAAATGCCCGCCGATCCCATCTCGTGGCTCATCCATCGCGACCAGCGCATCCGCCCCGAAGAAGCGCGCGACATCTACTACCGCGTCACCGGAACCGCCTTCAACACCATGGCCTCGCCCACCCTCGGCGTCCGTAGCCGCCGCAACCCCGGCGGCGAATTCGACTGGGATCCCGAACAGGGCGGCGATGTTGTCGCCGGACGGCTTAAAGGACTGTCGCTGACCGACTCGCGCTTTGACGGCTTGGTCGATGAAGATGCCGCCACCGCCTACCTTGAATGGACCATGGTCTTCCGTAACGATTGGCGCACCGAGCGCGAAGCTCGCGCGCAAATTGCCCTGCCCCCGGGCGCGGTTGTCTCGCGCCTGACGCTGTGGATCGATGGCGAGGAGCGCGAGGCCGCATTCGGCGGACGCAGCCAGGTCAAGCAGGCCTACAAAAAAGTGGTGCGCAAACGGCGCGACCCCGTGCTTGTTACCACCTGCGGCCCCGACCGCGTGTTGATGCAGTGCTACCCCGTGCCCGCCAACGGCGAAATGAAGATCCGCGTCGGCATTACCGCACCACTTGCCTTGATGTCGGAAACCGACCGGGCGCTTCGTCTGCCCTACATGTATGAACGCAACTTCCGCATCCCGGAAAACACCACCCACGCCGTCTGGCTCAAAGGCGGAAAAACACTCTCCACCATGTCCGATACGTTGCATGTCATGCCGGATGGCTCTCTATGTGGAGACATTTCCAACCCCGACTTGAACTCAAACCTAGGTGTGGTCAAAGGAACCAGTACGGTTAAAACATGCTGGGCGAAAAATGATGGGAACATGGTTTTCCAGCAGATACAGCTAAAGGAAAACCACCGCCCCGACCACCTTGCCCTCGTCATCGATGGCTCCGCTTGCATGAAGCCCCACCGCAAGGAGATCGCAGCGGCACTCGAAGCCTTGCCTCGCGATGTTCCCGTTTCCGTGATTGTTGCGGGCGACAAAACAGTCGAACTTTGCCGGGCACAGCTCCTCAAAAACGGACGGATCAGTCGACTACAGAGCCAAATCCAAACATTGGATATGACGGGTGGCCAAGACAACAGTGATGCCATCCGACAGGTTTGGAAAATTCCATATACCGGAAAAACCACTGCGGTGGTCTGGGTTCACGGCCCGCAGCCATGGGCGCTTAATTCCGGAGAGAAACTCCGGCAGGTGCTGGAACGGCAGCAGCATACCGAGTTGATCGACTTCCAAGTCGAACACGGCCCGCACCGGCTCGTTGAGAAACTTGGCGACCTTTCCACCTTCCAGGCGGCACCGCGCTTCGCCGGAACCGACGCCGACCTGAAAGATCTGTTCCGCTCCCTCTCCACCGGGCAGCCGGTTTGGGAGGCCAAGCGATCGTCCACAGATACGCTCCCCGCTGAAATCAAGCACGCCTCCGACCATTTGGTGCGACTCCATGCATGGGACCGGATCCGCGCCGATCTTGCAGACGGGAAGCCCGGGAATGAAGAAGCCCTTCGGCTTGCCTTGAAACACCACCTCGTCACGCCCGTCAGCGGTGCGGTCGTACTGGAAACACAACAACAATACAAAGAAGCCGGCCTGGAACCCATCGACAGCAGCATGGCCCCGAGTGTGCCGGAACCGGGTGTACTGACCCTTATACTATTCGCAGCTCTCCTGATTTTTTACACCCGGAGGGGTGTTCAACATATCAAATCAAAGCTGGAGGTATAAAAATCCTGTGTAAACATGATCGAATTTCAGAAGTGAGGTACTAAAACCGTGGGTAGAACTCTTTTTGACCGGATAACAGGATCGACAGGATTCATGAAAACCATTGATCCAGTTGATCCAGTTGATCCATAAGAATGAGGGTCTGCGACTTGCGGCGCGAATCAATCTTCTGCTTATGAATTGATCGCTTTCCTCCTATTATGCGATAAATGATGGCATATGAATAATTCAGAATCCATTACCCACCGCGACCGATTTCTGCGCGCCTGCACCTGCCAAGCCGTCGACCGTCCGCCCATCTGGATGATGCGCCAGGCCGGGCGCTCGCTGCCCGAATATCGTGCGCTCAAGGAAGGCTATAAATTTACCGAGCTCGTCCAAAACCCGGAACTCGCAGCCGAAGTCACCCTCCAGCCCATTCGCCGCTTTGGCTACGACGCCGCCGTTATTTTTTCCGACATCCTCGTGATTTCAGAGGCCATGGGCCAGCCCTACGAATTGCTGGAGCAAGGCGGCGTAAAGGTTGACTTCCACCTCAACTCCAAAGCGGATGTCGACCAGCTCGACCCCTCCCGCGTGCTCGACCACATCGCCTATACCCCCGACGCCATCCGCGTCGTCCGCAAGGAACTCGGCAACGAACGCGCCATCATCGGTTTTGCCGGTTCACCGTGGACGCTCGCGTCGTTCATGGTCGAAGGCGGGAGCGCGCGCGAAAACACCCGCTCGCGCGCCCTGCTCCATAATGAACCCAAACTCTTCCGTGCCCTGCTCGAAAAGATTACCGCCGCCACCATCACCTACCTCAAGGCGCAGATCGAAGCCGGCGCGGATGTGATCCAGCTTTTCGACAGCCAAGGCGGAACGCTCGCACCGAACATGTTCTGGGAAATTTCCGGGCGTTGGATGCAACAGATCGTCGATGCCATTGGTGGCGAAGTTCCAACGATTGTCTTCGCGCGAAACGTCCACCACAACTGGAACGAAGTCGTGCAGACCGGTGCCGACGTACTCGGCATCGACTGGTCCATCCGCCTCGCCGACGCTTGCAAAGAACTTCCCGGCACCGTCGCCGTACAGGGCAACCTCGACCCCGCCCTGCTCCTCGCCAAGCCCGAAGCGGCCGCAGCGGAAACGAAGCTAATCCTCGAAGAGATGCGCAACCGCAACGGCTTCATCTTCAACCTCGGCCACGGCGTTCCGCCCGACGCCGACATCGAATCCATCCAAGCCATAACCGAAACCGTGCAGAATTTCAGATGACCCCATTCCCTGTCAGCCTAGAGATGCTCCGCAAATACAATGTGCCGGGGCCGCGCTATACGTCGTACCCGCCCGCCACGCACTTTACGCAGACGCCGGAGATCGGCACCGCGGAAGCAGGGCCGCTCTCGCTTTATTTCCACCTGCCCTTCTGCTCCACCCAATGCCTCTACTGCGGGTGCACCAACATTGTCACCGGAGACCAAGGCAAGAGCGCGGAATACCTTGGCTATCTGAAGCGCGAAATGGCGATGCGGGCGGAGTATATTGCCCCCGGCTCCGAGGTGGTGCAGATCCAGCTTGGCGGAGGAACCCCCACCTTCCTTCTCCCCGAGGAAATCGAACAGCTCGGCGAAACGATCCGCGCGAATTTCCCCATGGCTGGAACCATTGAAGCCGGTGCCGAAATCGACCCGCGCAGCCTGACGCTGGAAAAGGTGCAAGCCCTGCGCAACGCCGGCTTCAACCGCGCCTCGCTCGGCGTGCAGGACACCAATCCCGATGTGCAGAGAACCATCGCCCGCGTTCAACCCTTGGAGCTGGTCGCCGAAGCCAACCACTGGCTGCGCGAGAGCGGAATGGAGTCGATCAACTTCGATCTCATCTACGGCCTGCCCGGCCAGACGGTCGAATCGTTCAGCCAAACCATCGAGGATGTGCTCGCGCTCGCCCCCGACCGCTTCGCCGTCTACAGCTATGCCCACATTCCATGGATCAAGCCGTTCCAAAAAAGCTTCGGGGGCCAGCTCCCCGATGTGGAAGCCAAGCTACAGCTCCTGCAGCTCGCCATCGGAAAACTGACGGGCGCGGGCTATGTCTACATCGGCATGGATCATTTCGCCAAGCCGGACGACGCCATGTCGAAGGCCTTGGCCGACGGCACGCTTCAGCGCAACTTCCAAGGCTACAGCACGCTCAAGGGCGTCGACCTCCACGGCATGGGCATGTCGTCCATCTCGCACGCCGGCGGACGCTACCTCCAGAACCAAAAGGAACTCGAAGCCTACTACGCCGATCTCGATGCCGCAGAGCTTCCGCTCCTGCGCGGCTACACCATGACCGCCGAGGATAAAATCCGCTACGACGCCATCATGCACATCATGTGCAACCTCTACATCGACTACGCCCAGCTTTCCGAACAACTCGGCCTCGACTTTGCCGACCACTTCAAGGCCGACATTGCCTCGCTCGACGACCTCGAAGCCGACGGCCTCGTCCGCCGCGAGCCCGGCGGCCTGCACGTCACCTCGCTCGGCCGCCTCTTCGTCCGCATCGTCGCCATGCGCTTCGACGCCTACCTCCAAGAAGGCGAGCGCCAAGGCCGCTACTCCCAGACGGTGTAATGTAGAGGAGGCTGGAAGCGCCCGTCTGTAGTTAGTTGTGTTCATTCGCGTGAATTCGTGGTTTAAATATCCGCATGCAAAAGGTAGCGATAATCGGGGCGGGGATTACGGGGCTGACGGCGGCGTTCGAGCTGAAAGAACGCGGGGTGGACTGTACGGTTTTCGAAGCATCCGACCGTGTGGGCGGCGTGATCCAAACCGTGCACGAGAACGGCTTTCTGGTGGAGTGCGGCCCCAACTCGGTTTTGGACACGCATCCAAACCTTGGAAGATTGATCGCGCGCCTTGGGATCGAAGGCAACAAGCTGCCGGCCAATACCGCCGCCCAAAACCGGTTCATTGTCCGTGACGGCGAACCGATTTCCCTACCCACCTCGCCGCCGGCGTTTATCAAGTCGAAGGCCTTTTCCGCCAAGGCGAAGTTGCGGCTGATGCGCGAGCCATTCATCGGATCCAAATCGAACGAGTCCGAAAGCCTGGCCGACTTTGTGGTGCGGCGCCTCGGGCAGGAGTTCCTCGACTACGCCATCAATCCATTCGTCGGCGGGGTCTATGCCGGCGACCCGGCCAAGCTTTCCACCGCCCTCGCTTTCCCGAAGCTCTATGCGCTGGAGCAGGAGCATGGCTCGTTGATCAAGGGGGCGATCAAAGGAGCGAAGGAACGCAAGAAACGCGCCGAGGTGGCCTCGAAGGATGCGCGCATGTTTACCTTCGACGACGGCATGGACGTGCTGCCCCGGCAACTGGCCATGAAGCTGGGCGATGCCATCCGGCTCGACAGCCCGGTTGAAGGGTTCCAATGCTTGGCAAACGGCACGTGGCACGTTAACGGCGAAGATTATAGCGACGTGCTGCTGGCCATCCCCGCGCATGCCATGCCCAAACTCGATGTTCCGTTTGACCTCGCCCCGTTTGCCGACATCTACTATCCCCCCGTCGCCAGCCTGTCGCTCGGCTTCGGCATCAACCAGTTCACCCACCCGCTCAATGGCTTCGGCATGCTGATCCCCAAGGTGGAAAATCGCTATTCGCTGGGCGCTCTCTTTCCGTCGTCGATCTTCCCGGAACGCGCCCCCGGCGGCATGACGTTGCTGACGGTATTCATCGGCGGCGCGATGGCCCCCGAAAAGGCGCTGCAGGATGAAGCGGAGATGCTGGCGAATGTGCTCGAAGACCTGCGCGATCTACTGGGTCTCGATGGCGAGCCGGACTACAAGCATCTCAGTGTCTCCCCGCAGGCGATCCCGCAGTATGTCGTCGGCTACGAGCGCTTCCTCGACCACATGACGCAGATCGAGGGCGAGCACCCCGGCATCCACTTTGCCGGGCACTACCGCGACGGCATCTCCGTCGGGAACTCCATCCTCTCCGGCATCGATACCGCAGAGCGGATTGGGCAGAATCATTTGGAGGCAGAATGACTCTGCCTATGAAACGTGGGTTTTTATTGATGAATACCGGGTCGCCGGAGGAGCCGGAAGAGGCGGCGCTGCGCGTGTACCTCAAGGAATTCCTGATGGATCCACATGTGATCGACCTGCCGTGGCCACTGCGCGCGTTGCTGGTGCATGGACTCATCCTGCCGCGCCGCCCGGCGGAGTCGGCCAAGGCGTATGAAAAGATTTGGACAGAAAATGGATCGCCGCTGGTTCATTATTGCACCGAGCTGGCCAACGGGCTGAGCGTTGAGGTCGGCATGGCGTATGGCCAGCCGTCGTTCAAGGATGCGGCGGAAAAGCTGCTCGCTGACGGCGTTGAGGAAGTTTGCCTGCTACCGATGTTCCCTCACTATGCAATGGCCACCACCGGTTCGTGCGTTGCGGGTGTAAAAGCAGCACTCAAAAACCGCGCAACGCTACGGGTTGTTCCGCCCTTCTACGCCGAACCCACATTCATCCAGCCGCTTGCAAAATTACTGGAGAACGTGGACGAGCACATCCTATTTACCTTCCACGGCCTACCGGAACGGCATCTGGAAAAAGACGCCCGCACCGCCAACTACCGCATTCAATGTCTGGAAACCTCGCGGTTGATCGCCACCGCAGCGAGCATTCCGGAGGAGCGCTACACCGTTTCGTTCCAGTCGCGCCTCGGTCGCGCCAAGTGGCTCGAACCCTACACCGAAGAGACGCTGCGCCAACTTCCCGTCGCCGGAAAAAAACGGCTTGCAGTGATCTGTCCCTCGTTCTTCTGCGACTGCCTCGAAACGTTGGAGGAGATTGAGATTCGCGGCCGGGAAACCTTCCTCGCCGCAGGCGGCGAATCGTTCCGCATGATCTCCTGCCTCAACGACAGCCCGGCGGCGTTTCGCTGTCTCGAAATGCTGATGGCGGATGCGGATCGCTGGCCGTGCGCATAGGACAGGCATGAAAACCTGCAAGCAAAAGGACGGCGGGGATATTGCCGCTTTTCGCACCAATTTCCACGAAATGGAAATACTGGTGGACAGCATTGAACCGCGGTCGAAATTGGGCTAGAAATGCACGCGTTATCGGAAAAGAAGCGTACCCAATCCAAGGAGATGTAAATGAACAAGGCAACCTCACTATTGATTGCCGGCACCCTGCTGGCAACCACCGCTATCGGACTGGCTGAAAAAGTGGAGGCCGACATTGATGGCGAGACCGAACTCGGCCGGCTGGGTGCGGGGCGCGATAAAACCGCGGCGAGTTTCCAGGGCGAACTCCAGACGCTGTTCCCCAACAGACCGTCGGCCAAGGCCAAATATGCCGAATCGCTAAGCCCCGAAGCCCGGGCCGAGTTCGACGCGCTAAACGACAAGATGGCCAAGCAAAAGGCAGCCAGCAAAGCGGTAAATGCGGAGATTGCGGCCGCCACCGAGCGGGCGAAAGAGCTCACGGCATCGATTGGCAAGCTGGAGGAAGAGCTGCAGGAATTCCGTGTGGGGCAACTCGGCGAAGCCCAGCAAAAGGTATTCAAGGAACTCAAAGCGGAATTCGAGAGCAAGCGGAAGGAACTCGAGGACTGGATTGGAACACAGCCGGAGCGCACGGAAGAAAACACGGCAAAATTCCGGGCCATGCAGGGTGAATTGCAAGCCGTCAGCAGTAAACTCGACGCCTATTAGCATCCCGCTCCGTAGAAAACAAAAAGGCGCTCCTTGCGGGGCGCCTTTTTTGTTTTCATGGCGTTTTAAACTCAGGGTTCGACGAGCCGGCAGAAACGCTGGGGCTGCTGCCAAACGGGCAGGTTGGCGATGACGGTGCCGCCGCCGATACAAAAGCGCCCATAGGCGGTTGGTTGTCCGAATCTCCCGGCAGGAGCCGTCTATTGTTTTATCCTGCGGCAAAAAACCACACATGAAGAAGTGGGTCGCCGGAGAATCTTTCCCCCCGAAAAAAACAACGAAGAAAACACCTTCCGGACGTCGATGAAAAGGGCTACAAGAACACCGAGGCCGACGACGGAAGGTTAAACCAAAAATGGAGACGAACATGAACACCCCAAATACACAAAGACGAACCTTTCTCGCCTCCAGCATCGCAACGGGAGCGGGACTGACCCTCCTGCCAAGCGGCACACTGGCCGGCAAGGGCGCGGGCGGCAAGCTGAACATTGCCCTGATTGGCGCGCATGGCCGCGCCAAAGCCCACTACGGCAATCTCAAGCGCGAAAACGTTGTGGCGATCTGCGATGTAACCGCCAAGAACCTGGCCCTGGCCGCCACGGAGTTCCCAAAAGCAAAACAATACAAGGACTGGCGCAAGTGCCTTGAGCAAAAAGACCTCGATGCCGTGGTTTGCTGCACCCCCGACCACACCCACGCCTTCATCTCCATCTGGGCCATGAACCGCGGCCTGCATGTCTACTGCGAAAAACCGCTCGGCGACAGCGTCTACGAAGCCCGCGCCGTTCGCGCCGTCTACCTGAAAAACAAGCACAAGCTCGCCACCCAGCACGGCACTCAGCGGCACACCAGCGAAAACTTTGATCGCGTTGCCGAGCTGATTAAAGGCGGAGCTATCGGCGATCTCAAGGATGTCCACGCATGGGGCAACCGCACACACAACAAGACCGGCTACCTTCCCGCCGCCGGAGCGCCGCCCAAATCCGTCGACTGGGATCTGTGGATCGGGCCAACCCAAATGCACCCCTACAACCCCGAATACCTCTCCGGCAGGCCCGGCGCAAACTGCCTCCACTGGAACATGTACCACGACTTCGGCAGCTGGCAGATCGGCGACATGGGCAGCCACACCATGGATCTCGCATGGAACGCCATCGATGCCTCCGCGCCCACCTCGGCCAAAGCCGATAGCGAGGTCAGCGATGCCTACAACCCCGAAGTCTGCCCCTCCGCCCTGAAAGCCGTCTTCGAGATGCCTGCCAACGATTGGCGCGATAAAATCCGTCTCGTGTGGTACCAGGGCGGCCCGATGCCCAACAGCCCGTTCAAGCCGTTCAATCTGGAGAAAATCGACCACGGCGTCATGTTCAAGGGTACCAAGGGCGTGCTGGTGGCCGACTTCTACAACCGCATTCTCATTCCCATGGGCAAGAACGCCGACATGACCTACTACAAATCCCCCACCCCGGAACAGGTCGCCCCGCCCATCGGCGGCTTCCAACAGGAATGGATCGACGCCTGCAAAGGCGACCTGAAAACGTCGTGCGACTTCGACTATGCCGGCCGCATGATCGAAACGCTCATGCTCGGCCTCGCCGCGCACCGCGCCGGCAAGGAGTTGAAGTACGATGCCAAGGCCGGACGCGTCACCAACGATGCCATCGCCAACGACTACCTCAAAAAAGAATACCGGAAGGGCTGGAAACTTAATGGCTAAAGCCATCCAACCATCCGCAAATCCAAGGAGAATCACATGAAACGACTGTCTATCGCACTGGCAATTATCGCCCTATCAGCCACCGCCTTCTCTGAAGGGAAATGGATCACCCTCTTCAATGGCAAAAACCTCGACGGCTGGACCGTCAAAATCGCTGGCTTCGAGGCGGGCGAAAACCCCGGCAACATTTTCCGCGTGGAAGATGGGTTGCTGACGGTTTCCTACGACGCATTCGATAATTTTGGCGGCCGCTTCGGGCACATCTTCATCGACCGCCCCTTCACCAACTACCACTTCCGCTGCGAATACCGCTTCATTGGAGAGCAGGCCAAGGGCGGCCCCGGCTGGGCCTACGCCAACAGCGGCGCCATGCTCTCCGGCCAAGACCCGAGAACCATGGACGTGAAGCAGGGCTTCCCCAACTCCATCGAATTCCAGTTCCTCGCGCAAAATGCCTCTGGCAAGCGGCCCACCGGATCGATCTGCACCCCCGGAACCTACGTCGACATCGACGGAAAAACCACTAAGAAGCACGTCATCAACAGCACTGGAATCGCCCTGCCCCTTGGCGAATGGGTCGTCGCCGAAGCCATCGTCAAGGACGGCAAGATCCAGCACCTCATCAACGGCGAGGTCGTCATCGAATGCACCAACCCCAAATTCGACGACGGCGCCCCGGTTACCCGTGGATGGATCTCCCTCCAAGCCGAAAGCCACCCCTGCCAGTTCCGCAACATCGAAATCAAAATCCTCGACTGATCCGGCAACTAAACCGAACGGAATTAAGGCAGAATAATTTTGCCTCAAAATAATTCTGCCCTCCGTTTTCTCCGGACAGTTTTTCCGTGTATTCCGTGTGTTCCGTGGTTAGCCTTCCCCCATGGACACGCTGACCCCAGCAGAGCGCTCCAAGCTCATGGCCAGGATACGCGGGAAGGACACCAAGCCCGAGCTCGCCGTCCGCTCCCTGCTCCACCGCGCAGGCTACCGCTTCAGCCTCCACCGCAAAGACCTCCCCGGCAAGCCCGACATCGTCCTGCGCAAATACCACACCGTCGTCTTCGTCCACGGCTGCTTCTGGCATCGCCACAAAAACTGCAAGATCGCCTCCATGCCCAAATCCAACGTCGCATTCTGGCAGGCCAAGTTCGACCGCAACGTCGCCAACGACAAGAAACACACGCGTCAGCTAAGGAAAATGGGCTGGCACGTCCTCACCGTCTGGGAATGCGAACTCAAGAAACCCGACAAGGTGCTCGCCAAGTTGCAGAGGAACTTAACCACGAAAGACACGAAAGACACGAAAAAGGTGATTCAGTATCCGACAATTGAAGATGCGGAAGTTCCGATGGCGGCGGAGGAACAAACGGAATATTCAGTCGTCCCCAAGGATCGGGAAATCAAAGGTTGAGGTGGTAGCGCGTTGCCTTCCGTTCACCGGTGCGGGTCAGAGCTGTCTTGGCCACCAGATCCTGCAGGTCGCGGGTCGCGGTGGAAGCCGTTGTTTTGGCGATGCGGATATAGTTGTCCGCACTGAGACCGCCCATGAATCCGGACACGCCTTCCCTGAACATGCGCGCCAACACCTTCTGTTGCCGCTCGTTCAGCGAACCGGCCAACCGGGCATACAGCTTCCCCTTGCCAATCAGGAACTCGATGCATTCGAGGGTATCGGCCTGCGCAGCCAGAACGGTCCGGGCAAACCAAACCAACCAGTCCGTGATTTCCAAAAGCTGGTTGCTCCGCTCAAGGGTGGCGTAATAGGCCTTCCGATCGGCTTCGATCCGGTGCGCCAACGCAATCAAGGACGGTCGCCCCAGGTTTTGAGCCAAGGCCTTCTCCGCCACTGCGCGGCCAACCCGGCCATTCCCATCCTCAAAGGGATGGATGCAGACAAAATAAAGATGGGCCATTCCCGCACGGGTCAATGCCGGCAACGGAGCCACCCCGCGTGGTGCCGTGCGGTTGAACCATTCGTTGAACACCCCCATCTCCTGCAGGATTCCTGCCGAAGGCGGTGCTTCAAAATGAACCTTCCGGCGATCAATAGAACCGGAAACAACCTGCATCGATTCGGGTGAGGTGCGGTAGCAACCCATATCCGTCAAATCGCGCCGCCCCCTCGTGAGCATTGAATGCCAGCGAAACATCGCCCCGTCCGACAGCGGATCGACCCACGTCCGGTAGACGTCAACCGTCATCTCCGCAATACCCTCTTCGGCAGGCGGAATATTGCGGCCATCGGTCTGCAGGCCAAACTGTCGGCGGATCGACGACTGAAGACTCTCCCGGTTTAAAAACTCCCCCTCGATCTCGGAGGTCTTCAACGCCTCATCGCTCATCAGCTCGATGCGGAGCTCGGACAGCTCCTCCTCGGGAAGGTGTCGACAGGTACCCAACAACACGCCCGAAGAGGTCAAAAACTCCGCCTCCAACGCCGCCAAAGCCCCGGAATCAAACCGGAACTCCGGCCAGCCTTCCTCCTGCCAATTCCACTTCATGAGCCGAATCATTCCATTTATAGCCCATAAATCAACCTTTTTATGAGCTATAAAACCCCTGTTTATAGCCCATAATCCCCCACAAACGACACGTCCGGAACACCATTTTCTATATCATTAATGATATATTTAGCCTGATTTATGGGTCATTTTTGGTGGTTTTATATGATATACGGATATTTATGCGCAGACGAAAGCGGTTCTGAGAACCGCCACTACATTCCGACCAAGCTGTAGCGGTGCTTCTTAGAAGCACCTTCCCTATTCCGATTCCGCCCTGATCTCCGTCTTCTGTTTTCAGGCCTCCGGCCTACGCCCCCGCATAACGAGAGAATGATGAGCCACGAAAACGCCATAAACCCTAGCGCGTCGCAACGGGAGAGATCGCCCCGAAGCATAATTTGCCAGAGGGAAATAACGGCCGGACTACTCGCCATACGTCGGAGCATCTTTTCTTTTTGCGCAAAACTGTTCCACCCAACGGTTGGCCTGTTCACAACTTGCGCGGGAGGCTTCTTCCATCTCATCCGGAAAGGCCGAAACCCAAAGCGCGCGCCCTTCCAGAAAAGTCTCCGTCCAGTCAACGGGAATGGATTTTGGCATGCCCATCGGCAACACCCAAACAATCTGCGCGGGGCCGCTTAGCAAAACCTTCAAACACGACCGCTCGCCAGGAGAA
This sequence comes from uncultured bacterium, assembly GCA_965372395.1. GTDB lineage: Bacteria > Verrucomicrobiota > Kiritimatiellia > Kiritimatiellales > Pontiellaceae > Pontiella. The sequence continues at coordinate 959 of CBDVCB010000023.1, read as the reverse complement.
AAAAAGGTGATGCAAACCAGCCCATCAAAACCGGCCGGCTCATTTTGCAGTTCTGCAACCTCCGCCTCCGTTGACCGCCGCGACACACGCAAGGCCTTGCGTGGTCCGGCCTCCTGCAACAACGCCTTGTTGCCCCTATAACGGCTTCTCTTAAGCCGTCCTTCCGGCACATCCCGCAGCGCCCAGCGCCGCGGATTCGCCCGCACATAGTTGCTACGAACATTCAGTTCTTCGGCATCAAAGCAAATCACATCATAATAATTCGGAGCCCAAACCCTCACCGGGTCTTTCCCGCCATGCTCCCGTTCTTTCCCGCAATTGCGGGAGACTTCCAGCAAACCACTCCGTCGCGCTTCGCGCGTCACGGCTCCTTTAAAAACATTCAACACCTCGCCCAGCCCGCTTCCGCCGGACCGGACAATCCGAACCAGCCCATGAAAATGGTTCGGCATAATCTGCCACACCCCCAATTCAATATGGCCATAATGCTGCGGGATTTCACTCCAACACCGCTCCACCAATCGACCCAGCTCATTCGACCGCATCGCGCAACCCTCCACTTCGCCGAAAAGGTGACGGTGGTAATCCGCCCCCAATGTAACGAAATACCAACCCGGCCGGGAGTAGTCGCGCCCGTCCATCCGCAGCTTCTGCGACATGCTTCTTTTAAACAGCTCCGTCATGCTCCTCATATACCACATCTTGTTCTTTCTCACTACAGTAAGAGGCTCCAATTCCCTGCTACAGCGGGAGCAAAGGCAACAAGCTTTGCCGAATCACGCGGTATTCTGGCCAAAACCGATGCGATCGATGCACGTGTGATAGCGGCGTTCAGCAAAGCCAATAAGCCCCGTATCATTGGCTCCATGCCCGTTTGGCTCGAAGAGATGAAAGCATTATACGTAATTAACTTAACTAGTAGCGTTTTGGGCTGAAAGAATCCACCCAAACCCAGTGAG
>CBDVCB010000022.1:0-33960 GCA_965372395.1 uncultured bacterium | reverse complement strand
AGGAGATCATTGTTGAAACGGTAAAAGACCAGCGCGGGAAATATGGCCGCTACCTTGCCGAAATCTGGATTCAGCAGAACGAATGTTGGGCCAACGTGAACGAAGCCCTCGTCGCCGCCGGTCACGCCATCTATCAAGAGTATTAATGGAGGTGTGGTTTTTCGGCGGGGGGGTTTGGTTGTTTTGTCGTGAGTTTCCGCTGGTTGAGGGCTTCTTTCCCCGCTATGGCATCAATCGCAAAAGTCGTGGTGGAGATATCGCTGGATCGGAGTTCGACTACCGGATTCCGGCGCATTTGCAGGACTCCATCCGCGTCGGCTCGCAGGTCGAAGTTCCATTCAAGTCGCGCGAGCTACGCGGGTTTGTGGTCGGGCTGGCCAACCATTCGGCTTTTGCGGACAAACTCAAGGAGATCGCCGGGGTGGTGGGCGATAAGCCGCTCATTCCCGATCCGATCATGAAGCTGGCCTATTGGATCGCCGACTACTACTGCGCGCCCATCGAAGCCGCCGTCCGCACCGTCCTCCCCAGCGCCGTCCGCAAGCGCGGCGCGCGGCACAAGAAGCAGCTCTTCGTTTCGTTGAATGTAGACGGAGCTTCCAGCTCCGTTCGGGATGAACGAAAAACGTTGATCGATCCCTTGCTCGCACAAGCTGAATCAACACGCTCTCCCCAACCCAACGGAGCAGGATGCTCCGTCTACGACACGCTGCCCCCAAAGCAAAAACGAGTCATTGAAACTCTACAGCAACACGGCGCAATGACGCTGGAGGGCGGAAAAAGCTAAAGTGCTGGAACATATCCGGATTATTGCGTCTGATTCAGTCAATTCCGTCGCCGAAGGCGGAGCCGTTCACGCGCTGGTTGGCCCGGGTGGGTTTGAGCGATTGCAGGAGATCGAGAATCCGGAACTGGCGGCTCGCCGCATGAAGGAAACCTATCGACAGAAGAAGGGCTATTCCGAGGTTTGGGGTTTGTATAATTTTTTGCGTTGATACAGTTTAGAAGGTAGATATACCCTTGTTAACTGTATGTATTTTGATTGAGTGTGTGAGTAGTTTGTTAATGAAACGGGAGGGGATTATGAAGCTAGTAATGAAGATATGGTGTGCGATCTTACTTTTTGCGGGCGTAAGCGTAAATGTAAGCGCGGAGATTTTGGTTTCGTGGGAATCGAATGGTGTGTTGCGGGCAACCGGAATGGAGCCGGGATCGATCTGCATGGTGGAGCGAACTTCCAGTCTGATTACGTCTTTTGTGGCCGAGGGGGAGGGCGTGGTGGTAGCCAGCAATGGAGCTATGAGTGTTGAAGTTCCCGTAGGGCAAGAAACATCATTTTTTCGGGTGGGTGGGGAAATGTTTCACCCTGTACCCGCTGGAATGGTTAAAATCCCTGCTGGAACTAACAGTGGAACTAACCCCTTGGGCGTGGGGGAAAGTTATAGTCCTTCATATCCAGCAACCTATTCGCTGACTATGGAGCGGTTCTGTATGGACAAATACGAAGTCACGGCAGCTCAGTGGCGGATAGTCTATAATTGGGCGATTTCACATGACTATAGTTTCGATAATGTTGGAAGAGGAAAAGCATCAAACCATCCGGTACAAACCGTTAGCTGGTATGATTGTGTGAAATGGTGCAATGCTCGTAGCGAACGAGATGGTCTCACGCCTACCTACACGGTGGGGGGAAGTGTCTATAAAACGGGGCAGAGCAATCCGGACTGCGACTTCAATTCCGACGGCTATCGCCTTCCGACAGGCGAAGAGTGGGAATATGCCGCGCGGGGCGGCTTGAATAGTAAGCGATTTCCTTGGGGCGATATAATCTCGCACAATGAAGCAAATTATAATGCGGGATCACTAAGCTATGATGCCAGTAGCGGAACCCATCCGTTATATAATAACGGCGTTTATCCGTATACGAGTCCAGTAGGATCTTTTCCGGCAAACAATTATGGACTGTATGATATGTCCGGAAATATTCATGAGTGGTGTTGGGATACACAGGGTTCACTACGGATCATGAAAGGCGGGAGTTATACTGGTGGCTCAAGGTATGCTCGGTGCGGTGATAGTGAAGATTCATTTTCCCAGACCTACACATACCACGGATTTGGCTTTCGCACCGTCTGTCGTTAGAGAACCTTAGCCTTTGAAACCCTATCTCTGGTAGCAAACCGGGGCTTTTTTCGTGCCTTTTAACGGGTTGGAGGCTATCTTTCCCCGCTATGGCATCAATCGCAAAAGTCGTGGTGGAGATATCGCTGGACCGGGAGTTCGACTACCGGATTCCCGCGCATTTGCAGGACTCCATCCACGTTGGCTCGCAGGTCGAAGTTCCATTCAAGTCGCGCGAGCTACGCGGGTTTGTGGTCGGGCTGGCCAACCATTCGGCTTTTGCGGACAAACTCAAGGAGATCGCCGGGGTGGTGGGCGATAAGCCGCTCATTCCCGATCCGATCATGAAGCTGGCCTATTGGATCGCCGACTACTACTGCGCGCCCATCGAAGCCGCCGTCCGCACCGTCCTCCCCAGCGCCGTCCGCAAGCGCGGCGCGCGGCACAAGAAGCAGCTCTTCGTTTCGTTGAATGTAGACGGAGCTTCCAGCTCCGTTCGGGATGAACGAAAAACGTTGATCGATCCCTTGCTCGCACAAGCTGAATCAACACGCTCTCCCCAACCCAACGGAGCAGGATGCTCCGTCTACGAAGAGGAGCGTATCAACTATTTTGATATCCATGAACCGATAGGGAACGAGCAGGGCAATCTCCCGCATTGGCGGCAGGAGGGCGCGACTTATTTTATCACCTTCCGACTGGGCGATTCGCTTCCGCAATCGAAACTGAACCAGTGGAAAGCCGAACTGGCTACATGGCAGCGTGCCCACCCCGAACCGCACGATGAAGCCACGCGCCGCGAATACTACGAACTCTTTCCCGCCCGTTTTCAGAATTGGCTCGACCAGGGTATGGGGTCGTGCATTCTCGCGAAACCGGAAATCAAGCAGGTGGTCGAAGACGCGCTTCTTCATTTCGTCGGCGACCGCTACAAGCTACGCGAGTTCGTCGTCATGCCCAATCACGTTCATCTTTTGATCAGTCCATTGGGCGAGCACCTGCTTGCGGAAATTCTGCACAGCCTGAAATCGTTCACCGCGAATGAGATTAACAAGCGGCTTGATGAAAAAATGGAACCCGTGTGGCAACACGAATCGTTCGACCATATTGTGCGTTCGCCGGAGCAGGTTGAGCGTATTCGGCAGTATATTCGCGATAATCCAAAGAGTGTAGACGGAGCTTCCAGCTCCGTTCGGGAAGAACGGAAAACGTTGATCGATCCCTTGCTCGCACAAGCTGAATCAACACGCTCTCCCCAACCCAACGGAGCAGGATGCTCCGTCTACGACACGCTGCCCCCAAAGCAAAAACGAGTCATTGAAACTCTACAGCAACACGGCGCAATGACGCTGGCGGAGCTGAAGGAGCGGGCAGACTGTTCGGAGTCGCCGATCCGGACGCTGGAGAAAAACGGACTGGTGAAGATCGAGGAGTCGACCATCCTGCGCGATCCCCATGCCGGGCTGGAACTGCTGCGGACCAAACCGTTCGACCTGATGCCGGAGCAGCAAACCGCACTTGATAAAATCAATGCTTCAATGGATAAGGAAAAGCCGGGCGTTGTGCTGCTGCATGGCGTGACGGGCAGCGGCAAGACCGAGGTCTATTTGCAGGCCATCCAGCACGCGCTCGACAAGGGGCTGGGGGCGATTGTGCTCGTGCCCGAGATTGCGCTCACGCCGCAGACGGTCGACCGCTTCCGCTCGCGCTTTGGCGACTGCGTGGCGGTGCTGCACTCCAGCTTGTCGGACGGCGAGCGTCACGACGAGTGGCACCGCATCCGCAACGGCGAGGCGAAGATTGCCATCGGCGCCCGCTCGGCGCTTTTTTCACCCATCGAGAATCCGGGATTGATCGTCGTCGACGAGGAGCACGAGGCGACCTACAAACAGGACGAGTCGCCACGCTACAACGCGCGCGACGTCGCCGTCATGCGTGGCCATCTGGAAAACTGTTGCGTGGTGCTGGGTTCCGCGACGCCGGCGATGGAGTCGTTCAACAATGTGCGCGAGGGACGCTACGAGCTGGCGGAAATGCTGATGCGCGTGGATGACCGCTCGATGCCGCTGATGCGGGTGGTCGATATGCGCATCGAGGCCGAGAAGGAGGGGCGGGCTCATATTTTTTCCGCCGAGCTGGTGCAGGCGATTTATGACCGGTTGAACAGCAACGAGCAGGTGATCCTGTTTCTGAACCGCCGCGGTTTTTCGTCGTCGCTCCAGTGCGAGCAGTGCGGCTATGTGGCCGAATGCTCCGAATGCAGTGTTTCGATGACCTACCACAAGCGTGCGCACAAGCTGCTTTGCCATATTTGCGGGGCGGACTCAACCGTGCCGCCGCGCTGCCCGGAATGCCGCGACCCCGACTTCAAGTATGCGGGCATGGGCACGGAAAGGATCGAGGAGATTCTCGAAAAGCTGTGCCCGAAGGCGAAGGTGGCGCGGATGGATTCCGACACCATGCGCAAGAAGGATTCATACCGGACCGTGCTCGATAAATTCCGCACCGGGAAGATCGATATCCTGCTCGGCACGCAGATGATTGCCAAGGGGCTCGATTTTCCGAACGTCACGCTCGTGGGCGTGCTTTATGCCGACATGTCGTTGAACATGCCCGATTTCCGGGCGGGGGAGCGCACGTTCCAGCTTTTGACGCAGGTGGCCGGCCGCGCCGGGCGCGGCGAAAAGGCGGGCGAGGTGATTGTGCAGGCCTACACTCCGCACCATCCGGCCATCCAAGCTGCGCGACGGCTCGACTACACTGGCTTTTGCGATCAGGATCTGGAGTTCCGCCGTGAGCTGTCCTATCCGCCGTTTTCGCACCTTGTGCTGTTGACATTCAAGGGGGAGAGCGAGCTGGAGGTAATGCAGACCGCCGATGGGTTTTTCCAACGGTTGGAAAAAATCCTGCCTGAATCCGTGAAGCACTCGCCGCCGATTCCCGCGCCGCTCGCCCGGGCAAAGGGCCTCTGGCGCTACCAAATCATGTTGCGCTGCAAGCACACCGTCCGCATGACCAAACCCATTCGCCACGTGCTGGCTACGTTCAAAATGCCGAAGACCGTCACGTGCACGGTGGATGTGGATGCGCTGTCTTTACTGTAGACGCGCGCTTCTACGCTACGACCACATCCGCAGCACGTCCGCAACCTTGTCGCAGACTTCGGCGCGGGCGGTTGGGCGGTGCTGCGAGATGGCGATGAGGTCGTCGTAGTCGGTTTCGGTGTGGCGGATATGGGCGGTGATGGCGAGGCGGATGGCCTGGGCGTCGAGATCCTTGGCCATGGCGCTGCGCCCGACGCGCCCGCTGTATTTGCGGCAGGCGTGTTCGGCAATGGTGTTTTCGCGCCCGCCGGGGCAGTGCGGATACATTTCGCGGACGCGGACCGCGAAGGCCTTGATGTATTCCTGGTCGAGTTCGGCGCGCCGTCCAGCGGCGTGTGCTTGGCGAAGTTTGCGTTGCGGGGCATCGGCCTCGCATTCGCGTTCGGCCTGTTCGATGGCCTCGTTTTCAACCAGCAGACCCTGCCGTTCGTAGTGTTTTCGCGCGCGGCTCCATTTGAGGACCACGGCGGAGAGCTTGGAATATTTCCTTGAGCGGCGCGTAAGGGCGGCGTCGCCGGAGGGGAGGAAGACGAGGTGGTCGAGATCCGCGCAGACGAGGCATAGCGCGCCCTTGTTTTCCTTCAACACGATCCATGCATGGCGACCAAGTTCTTCGCCGCATTCGTCGCACTTCGAGTCCTTGCTGGTGATGAATACCTTGAGCTGGTCATCGGCTGGCTTCTTGTTTTTCATGGGGGAAAGTCTAGGAATTTGGTGGCGACGAGACAAGGATAACATGGTCGGTGTATCATTCTTCGTTGAGGAAGAAGCGCGGAGCTATAAGAGCAGAACCTTGGACAACCTGTTTTTGGGGCGGTCAAAAGCAATCTCTTTTTTATTCCAATGGCTGGAGGTTCAAGGCTAATATTCCCCCAGTCACTGGAACGGGCGGGGTTTCGTCCCGATCCATCGCCGGGAAGCCGAGGCGGAAGGAGAGCGCGATGAAGAAACAATATATGTTTGGCATGTTCATCCTGTGTTTCTGTATATGGGTTGTGGTGGTGGATAATGCATTTCTTCCGTCCGATGATCGGCTTCATCAGGATGTTGGCCAATATTCCCGCTACCGCATCAAGAAGTGGGACAAGGGCGGCAAGCTCGATTTTATCGAAGACGAGCTGTTGATCTATGTGGTCGTGAAGAATCGGGAACGACTCTACTACATGGAGTACAAGTCCTATTTCGAGAATTCATTGAAAAACCTGCCGCCGGGAACCCCGGTGCAGGTGCGCTACGAAAAAGGGTTCCCCAAGGTTTGGAAGAAGCATGTGTACAACCTGCGCGCCAACAACTTTTCCGTGGTTCGCTACTCGGCCATCCAATTGCTCCAGAAGCAGCGCGAGATTTGGAAGTTCAGCGGCATCATGGTCGGGGTGTATTTGGTTCTTGTCGTTTTGGGGCTTGTCAACAAGCCGCGAGCGAGATAGCGCTCCATGATTGACTTCAACGAAAAAAGGGGAATTCACCCCGCCATCAAGATCGTTTGTTTCGTGGGGTTGGTGGTTTTGGTTGTTGCCGGCATCGGCCTGTCGACCGCCCAGCCCTTTTGCTCCCCGGGCCCGCCCACCGAACAGTGTATTCCCGGGGAACGGTTGCGCGGGCATGTTTCGATGCTGTCGGAAAAACTCGTGCCGCGCAGCCACAAGCATACGCGCAATCTCGACCAGTGCGCCGGCTATATCGCGAGTCATTTCAAGAAGGCCGGGGCGACGGTGGCGTTGCAGGAGTACGAGGTTAAGGGCCGAGGCTACAAGAACGTGATCGCCACGTTTGGACCGTCGACCGCTTCGCGCATCGTGGTGGGCGCGCACTACGATGCCTTTCGCGAGCATCCGGGCGCGGACGACAACGCCAGCGGCGTTGCCGGGTTGATCGAGCTGGCCTACCTGCTCGGGCAGGCCGAGCTGTGGCAGCGGGTGGACCTGGTGGCCTTTACGCTGGAGGAGCCGCCTTATTTCCGGACGGGCAACATGGGCAGTGCGCGCTATGCTCGTGGACTGCGCAAGGCGGAAGTCGATATCGAAGCCATGATCTGCCTGGAAATGATTGGCTTTTTTAGCGATGAAAAAAATAGCCAGCGGTTCCCTTCGGCCCTGCTGAAGCTGTTCTATCCCGATCGCGGAAACTACATCGCCGTTGTTGGCTCGACGGGCGACCGCAAGCTGATCAAGCGAGTCAAGGGTTCCATGAAGGGCGCCACCGATCTGCCGGTCTATTCCATGTGCGCGTCCAAGAGCACGCGCGGGTTGGATTTTTCCGACCACCTTAATTTTTGGCATCAGGGCTACAACGCTGTGATGATCACCGATACGGCCTTCTTTCGGAACTTTGCCTACCACAGCAGCGCCGACACCCTGCCGCGGCTCGATTTCGACCGCATGGCCAAGGTAGTGCTGGGGGTCTACGAGGCGGTTGTGCAATTAGCCGACAACAACGAGGATTGAACAAAAATGCGCCGCCGCGTTCCAATCCCCCGGAGGTTTGCTATGAGACTGTTCTCCATGTTGTTTTTGGTGTCGACCGGGATTGCCGCATCCGCCAACGAGGAAAAGAAGATGGGAAAAGCCGTATTTGCAGCGGGATGTTTCTGGGGTGCGGAGTCGATCTTCCAGCAGGTCGACGGAGTAGTCGATACGACGGTGGGCTACACGGGCGGCAAGACCGAAGCCCCGACCTATAGGGAGGTGTGCAGCAAGGACACCGGCCATGCCGAGGCGATCGAAATTGTCTACGACCCAGCCAAGGTCTCCTACGAAAAGCTCCTCGATATTTTCTGGCGTGCCCACGATCCGACCACGCTCAACCGCCAGGGACCGGACATCGGAACCCAGTACCGCTCCGCCGTTTTCTACTACACGCCCGAGCAGAAGGCCGCCGCCGAGAAGATCATGGCCGAAGCGCAGAAGAAATGGAAGAAGCCGATCGTTACCCAGATTGTTGCCGGGGGCGTGTTCTATCCCGCCGAGGCCTACCACCAGGACTACTTCTCCAAGAAGGGCATCAAGAAAAGCTGCCACTTCCTGCGGGAATGAATGCGGGGCGGACTTTCCAGTCCGCCCTGCGCTATCGTTGCGGCTTCCAGATCTTGACCTCTTTCCATTCGCGTCCCCATTCGAGCGCCTTGCGGTGGGAGGGGAAGTAGAGGTCGATGTGCATGCCCTTGATGCCGCCGCCAATATCTTCGACGCGGCCCCAGCCGTAGCCGGGAATCTGCATGATGGTTCCGAAGGGGTAGTAGCGCGTGTCGGCCGCAATCGTGCCCCAGTCGGCCTCGGTTCCGGTGGCTGTGATTCCGACCGCCTTGGGCTGGCCCTTGGTGGGGCCATAGGCCACGACCGGCTGGAACTTCCAGTTGCGCTTCCAGCCGCAGCACTTGCCGCATTTGCAATAGCCGGTCGTCTCCATGTTGACGATTTCCGGCTTTTGGTTGCGTGGAACCCAGTATTTCTTCCCCGTCGCGCATCCGCTAAATACAACGGCTATTAATGTAGGCAGAATGATTTTTAGGCAGAATGATCCAGAAAGACGAAAGGGGAGGGAATCATTCTGCCTCCAAATCATTCTGCCTAAACAAGCACCCTTTTTCATGAAACATCCCCCGACCAGATGGTCTCTATTCCGTTTTTTGTTTCAAGCAGCAGCTCGCCATGGTCGCCGAAGCCAGCGAGGGTGCCGCTTTTCCTGATGTCGCCGTCGTGGACAGTTAGTGTTTTTCCGATGGGGCCGGCTTTTTCCGTCCAGATTTCCCGAAGGCTGGAAAATCCGCCTTTGTTCCACTCGCCGATCCAATATTCCAGGAGGTCGAGGATCGCTTCGAGGGTTTGGGAAAGGTCGGCGGCCTGGCCGGTTTCGATCAGCATCGAGGTCGCGGGCCGGTCGATCGCCCCGGCTTCCTCGCTCGACATGTTTACGTTAAGCCCCACTCCGACGATGATTCCCGCCGTTGACTCTTGTGGTCGCTCGACCCGCTCAGACAGAATGCCGCAGATCTTCTTGCCATCCACCAGCACGTCGTTCGGCCACTTGGGCGTGGCGGCGATGCCTCTGGCGTTGAGCATTTCGGTGACGGCCAGCGTGGCGGCCATGGTGAGGGAGGGGACGGCCATTAGTTCGGCATCGGTCTGTATGAAGAGGGAAAAGCAGAGATTGGTGCCGGGGGTGGATAGCCATTTGCGATCCTGCCGTCCGCGCCCGGCGGACTGTTCATGCGCGGCTATGATCTGCCCGCTTTCGATTTTGAAACCCTGGTCAAACCGATCCCGCATCAGGGTGTTGGTCGAGGCGGTTTTTTCGAACCATTCAATCTGGAATTTCACGTTGGGCTTTTCCTGTATTTAGATTGGGTTTTATTAGTGGGGATGCTATGAAATGGCGTTCTTTTCACTAGCTATGGGGAAACAAATTACGTATACAAGCCACTCATTTTTCAAAAACCAAGGAGACTATAAACAATGGATCTGTTGATGCAAGGAATTGTCCTGATGGTGATCGGCATGGCGACCGTTTTTTCCTTTCTCGTGCTGATGATTGCGGCCATGAGTGGGTCGGCGGCATTTTTTAGTAAATTCGCCCATCTTTTCCCGGAAGAGGCGCAAACCCCGGCCAAAGCGGTTTCCGCAGCGGATCCCGTAGCCGAAATCGCGGTCGCTCTGGCGGCGATCAAAGCAAAACGTGGTTAACTTTTTATAATTCAATAATAGGAGAAATATCGTGGCAAAAAAAACCATCCATATCATGAACACCGCGTTTCGCGACGGGTTCCAATCCGTCTATGGTGCGCGCGTACTGACCGAAGACTTCCTGCCAGCCGTCAAGGCCTGTGTTGAAGCAGGGCAAACCCACTTCGAAGCGGGCGGCGGCGCACGCTTTCAGGCACCCTTCTTCTACTGCAACGAGTCCGCCTTCCATATGATGGACAAGTTCCGTGAAGCCGCCGGCCCCGATGCCGACCTGCAGACCCTCGCCCGCGGCATCAACGTGGTGGGACTGGACTCGCAGTCGCGCGACATCATCGACCTGCACGCCAAGATGTTCGCCAAGCACGGCATCACCACCATCCGCAACTTCGACGCCCTCAACGACGTCAACAACCTGGTCGACTCGGGGAAAGCGATCGCGGCGGCAGGCCTCAAGCATGAAGTCGTGGTGACCATGATGGAACTCCCTCCAGGCTGCGAAGGCGCGCACACCGTCGAATTCTACCAAAAAACACTCCAGGGCATTCTGGATGCCGGCATTCCGTTCGACAGCGTCTGCTTCAAGGATGCCTCTGGCACTTCCGTTCCGAAAAAGGTGTATGAAACCATCAAGATGGCCCGCAAGATGTTGCCGGGCGATACCAAGCTGGTGTTCCACTCGCACGAAACCGCCGGGATCGGCACCGTTGGCTACATTGCCGCCATCAAGGCCGGTGCCGACCAGGTCGACTGCTCGATGGCACCCGCCTCCGGCGGAACCTGCCAGCCCGACATCGCCACCCTGTGGCACGCCCTGCGCGGCGAAGACTACGAACTCGACATCGACATCGATAAAATCATGCATGCCGAAACCGTCTTCAAGGACTGCATGGCCGACTACATGATGCCGCCGGAAGCCAAGGCCGTTGAGCCGATGATTCCGTGGTCGCCCATGCCCGGCGGCGCGCTCACCGCCAACACGCAGATGATGCGCGACAACAACCTGATGGATAAATACGAAGACTGCATCCATGCCATGGGCGAAGTGGTTCGCCGCGGAGGATTCGGGACTTCCGTGACTCCGGTCTCCCAGTTCTACTTCCAGCAGGCGTTCAACAACGTCATCTTCGGCCCGTGGGAAAAGATTGCCGAAGGCTACGGCAAGATGGTGCTCGGCTACTTCGGAAAAACACCCGTCGAGCCCGATCCGGAAATCGTCAAGATCGCTTCCGAAAAGCTCGAGCTTGAGCCGACCACCGAAAACCCGGTCGACATCAACGACCGCGATCCGAACAAGGGAATCGATTTCGCCAAGAAACTGCTTACCGATGCCGGTATCACCGACCAGTGCGACGAAAACATCTTCATCGCCGCCGCCTGCAAGCAGAAGGGCATCGACTTCCTGCTCGGCAAGGCCGAAATCAACGGCGTCCGCAAAGGCGCGCTCACTCCGGCGGCTCCGGCTGCGGCTGCGGGTGGCGACGGAGGCTACACCGTAACCGTCAACGGCAAGAAACTGGCCGTCGAGGTCAAGGGCGACAAGGCCACCGTCAACGGCAAGTCCTACGACATTAGCGTGGTCGACGGCGTAGAAACCTCAGGAACCGCAACGGTTGCCCACGAGTCCGCCGACTCCATCGAAGTCGCCGCTCCCATGAACGCCAAGGTCATTAAGGTTAATGTGACCGAGGGCGACCATGTGAACGAAGGCGACGTGCTCTTCGTGGTTGAAGCCATGAAGATGGAAGTCGAAGTGAAGGCCTCCGCCGGCGGCACCATCTCGTCCATCGCAGTCGAGGCTGGTGCGCAGGTCACCGCTGGCGAAGCCATGGCTTCCATCAACTAAAGCGCAAAAGCGAACGGAGATTTCAAGCATGAAGAAATTCATAACCATGGGGCTTCTCGCCGCCGCCGTTCTCGGCGGAGCCGTCCAGGTGCAGGCCGAAGAGACCTGTTGCCCGGCGGAAGGCGCGAAGACCAAAGAAGGCATTTCCATTGGGAAAGGCTTCGAGAAAATTTGGCACGAAACCGGGATCTACCGGTTCATCAACCCGAAGACGCCCGAAGAAAGAAAGGCGGAAAAGCTTTCCGCCGCCATCAAGGCCGCCGAAGCGGAAATCGGTGCCGGACACCTTGAATCGGCGCTGAAGTTCATCGACATGTCGGAGGCGCTGGGCGCATCCGAGGCGACGGTTAGCGACCTGAGGGTCCAGTACAAAGACGAAATCGAGAACGGTAGCGAACACCACAAAGGCTTGCTCCCAGAAGGGGCGGGGCAGTTTGTGATGATCCTCGTCGGCCTCGGGCTGATCTATCTGGCCATCGCCAAGAAGTTTGAGCCGCTGCTCCTGCTTCCGATCGGTTTCGGTGCCATCCTAACCAATATTCCCGTGGCGGGAATTGCGGCGGCGGCGATGCCCGGGCAACCGGCCGGATTCCTGTACTATTTCTACACCGTCGGGGTCCAGTCCGGTGTCTTCCCGTTGCTCATCTTCATGGGCGTGGGTGCGATGACCGACTTTGGCCCGCTGCTGGCCAATCCAAAGACGGCCCTGCTCGGCGCGGCCGCCCAGTTTGGTATATTCATCGCGCTCCTAGGCGCCTCGGCCATGAGCCACTGGACTGGCGGAGTGGTGGACTTCAGCCTGCAGGATGCCGCATCCATCGGCATTATTGGCGGAGCCGACGGCCCGACCGCGATTTTCCTTTCATCGCGGCTTTCGCCCAACCTGCTCGGCGCCATCGCCGTTGCGGCCTATTCCTACATGGCGCTCGTTCCGATCATCCAGCCGCCGATCATGCGCCTGTTGACGACCAAGGAAGAGCGCTCCATCGTGATGAAGCAGCTGCGCCACGTCACCAAAACCGAAAAGATTATCTTCCCGCTGCTGGTGCTCGTTCTTTGTATCCTGTTGTTGCCGACTGCGACTCCGCTGATCGGTATGCTGATGCTCGGCAACCTGATGAAAGAGTGCGGCGTGGTGGATCGCCTTTCCGACACCGCGCAGAACTCGCTGATCAATATTGTGACGATCATGCTCGGTCTGGCCGTTGGCTCCAAGCTGGCCGCCGACAAGTTCCTGAACGCCGATACGCTTGGCATTCTCGGGCTGGGCCTTGCCGCCTTCATCATCGGTACCGCATCCGGCGTATTGCTGGCCAAGCTGATGAACAAGCTCAGCAAGGATCAGATCAACCCGCTCATCGGTTCCGCCGGGGTATCCGCCGTGCCGATGGCTGCGCGCGTGGCCAACAAGGTTGGCCTCGAAGCCAACCCGCAAAACTTCCTGCTCATGCACGCCATGGGTCCGAACGTCGCCGGCGTCATCGGCTCCGCCGTCGCCGCCGGGGTGCTGCTCGCGCTTGTGGGCTAAAGGTTCCAAATCTTGGAGTTCGAAAAGGGCCGCTGGAAAGCGGCTCTTTTTGTTTTCAGCCCTTGAAGTTTTTGTGGCAAACTCCCTGTTTACTGGAACGTTTTAAACAGGGAGAGGATTATGGAACTGTTGGTTGCGGCAATGATTGCGGTTTCTTCGCAGGTGACGGACGTCACGGTGTATAACGACCGGGCGCAGGTGGTGCGCACGGCGGAAGTGGAATTGAAGCAGGGGATCAACAAGCTGCGGTTCGAGGATCTTCCCGAAGCGATCGATTCGCGCGGCATCCAGGTCGATGGTTCCGGCGCGGCCACGGTGCTCGATGTCCGCTTCAAGATTGAAAACCTTAAGGAGATTCCCCTGGAGGCGTGGAAGGAGCTCCATGCCGAGCAGGAAGAACTGGCGCAGGACGAGAAAGCCGTTTTGCAGCGCATTGAAGTGCTGCGGCAGGCGAAGGACTTTCTCCGGCAGATTGGTTTGAAGGTAACCCACCAGACCGAGACGGAAGCCGAACCAGAATTGAATCCGGAGAGCTGGGAAAAGATGCTCGCGCTCTACACGGGCAAGAACACGGAGTACGACGAGGGCATCCGCGAAGCCGAGGTGGAACTGAAGGAAATCCGCGAGGCCTTGGGCAAGGTGCGCGCCGAGATTGCCGCCCAGGGCGCCAATCTCCGCAAGCAGCGCCGGGTGGTGGAGGTGGATCTTGAAGCCGCGAAGGCGGGCAAGGCCACGCTGAAGCTTTCCTACATCGTGCGCGGACCGAAGTGGATTCCGACCTACGACGTTCGCGTCGATACCCAAACCCGCGAGATGGAGGTGAAATATTTCGCCCTCGTCCGCCAGAGCACCGGCGAGGATTGGACGGACGTTGCCCTCAAGCTCTCCACCGCCAACCCCGGCCTCGGCGGCCAGCATCCGGAGTTGAAACCGTGGAGGGTTTCCCTGCGTCATCCTCGGCAACAGAAAGGAGTGTCGCACCGTGCAATAGTGGTGGGAGGCGAGTCTTATAAGGTTGCAAACAATGCCTACTCTGCGGGATCTGGTTTGTATGGATCAAGCTTGGATAATGATGTTCCTTGGAATACGCCTGCACCGGAAGTTCAAACCCGGAAAACCTTAGCAACCCGTCAAGGTGCATCGGTGGTGTTCGAGGTGAAGGGGGGAAGCTCCATCGAGTCCGACAATGTGGAGCATCGCGTGGCGGTGGCCAGTGTTACACTTCCGGCGCACTTCCGCTATTCGGCAGTACCCAAGGAGGATCCGTTGGCCTACCTGAAGGCAAAGGCCACAAACACGGGGACGCATCCATTTCTTGAGGGCAAGGCCAACATCTATCTCGACGGTGGCTATGTGGCCACCTCGGCGCTGGAAGCGGTTGAGCCGGGCGAGGAGTTCTGGGTGTTCCTCGGCGCGGATGAAAGCATGAAGGTGGAGCACAAGCTGATCAATCACTACCAAAGCAGCGAGGGGTTCCGGGGAAAGACCGTGCGGCATACGTTTGAATATATGATGACGCTGAAGAACACGCACTCCGTCAAGGAGGAGATCATTGTGTGGAACCAGCTGCCGATCTCTGGCAGCGAGGGGCTCGAGGTCAAGCTGCTGGAGCCCAAATATTCCAAGGATACGGATTCGCTGAAGATGGACGACGAGCAGCGCATGAGCTGGTTCTATTCCATGGAGCCCGGCGAGGAGCTCAAGATTCCATTTTCTTTCTACGTAGAAGCTCCGAAGGGCATGGTGATCGGTGGGCTTGAATGAAAATTCCTTTCACTAAAATGCACGGGGCGGGGAACGACTTTATTGTGGTCGACGATCGTGCGCTAACGTTTCCTGTCGATGACCAGACGTTTATCGAACGGGTTTGCGCGCGCCGCACGGGGGTTGGTTGCGACGGAATCATCCTGCTCCAGCCGTCGGATTCCGCCGACCTGAAGATGCGGTTCATCAATCCCGACGGCAACGAGGTGGGGATGTGCGGCAACGGGGCGCGCTGCTTTGCGCGGCTTGCCTTCGATCTCGGCGCGGCTCCGGAAAAGATGGCGATCGAGACAGGTGCGGGAATCGTGCGCGCCGAGGTGCTGGGTGATCAGATCCGACTGACCTTGACCGATCCGTCGGATTGGCGCATGGGACTCGATGTCGGGTTGGAACAGCCGGTCGATTTTGTTAACACGGGCGTCGAGCACGCCGTGGTGCGGGTGGATGATTTGGACGGGCTGGATCTCCCGAAGCTTGGAAGCGGGATTCGTCACCATGAATTGTTTGTACCGGCGGGAACGAACGCCAACTTTGTGAAGGTGGAGGCGGATGGCACGTTGTCGCTGCGCACCTACGAACGCGGGGTGGAGGCGGAAACACTGGCCTGCGGCACGGGAGCGACGGCTGCGGCGCTGGTTGCGGCACGGCAAGGTTGGGTTCAATTGCCGGTTGCGGTGCATTGCGCGGGAGGCTACGATTTAACCATTGATTCAGGCGATGGAGGAACGACGCTTTCGGGAGGCGCTACAACCGTTTTTGAAGGGGAGGTCGAATATGGAGATCGGATTTAGCCTAGGTTCGAATATGCACAACCGCAAGCGGTTGCTGATGCAGGCGAAAACCCTCCTGCTGTCTGCACCACGTACGCAGTTTGTGGACCAGTCGCCGATCTATGAAACCACCCCAATCGATGTGAAACCGGAATATGCGGACATGGCCTACCTGAATTCGGTGGTCATTATGGAGAGCGAATTGCCGCTTGAAAGCTGGCTCTCCTATATTGGAAAGATTGAAACCAACCTAGGACGCGAGCGGACGGAAGACCGCAATGCGCCGCGGACGATCGATATCGACATTATCTATGCCGGCGACCAGATCATTGATGGCGGCGGCTTGGAAGTGCCGCACCCGCGCTGGGCGGAGCGCCGGTTCGTGGTGCAGCCGCTGTGCGATGTGCGGCCGGAACTGGTGGTTCCCGAATCGCACAAGCCGGTTTCCGATATCCTCCGGTCGCTCCCGCCGGATGAAGGGCTGAGCGTGTTTGATGAAAAGTGGTAGCAAAGGATGTTGAGACAATGAAGTGGACCGCAACAAAGATCAAAGCCCTGAAGGGTGAGCGGAAGATTGCGATGCTGACGGCGTACGACGCGCTGACGGGCACGCTGGTGGATGGCGCGGATATCCCGACGGTGCTGGTGGGCGATTCGCTGGGCATGACGGTGCTGGGCTACGAAACAACGTTGCCGGTGAGCATGGATGAAATGCTGCACCACACGGCGGCGGTGGCGCGCGGTGTGGAGAATGCCTTGGTGATTGCCGACATGCCGTTCATGTCGTACCAGCCTTCGGTTGAAATGGGGCTGGAAAACGCCGGGCGCTTCCTTAAGGAAGCCCATGCCGATGCCGTAAAGATCGAGGGCGGCACCATCCGTTCGGCGTTGATCGAAGCCTTGGTGGCGAACGGGATTCCCGTGGTGGGCCATATTGGTTTGACACCGCAGAGCATCAAGGAAATGGGTGGCTACAAGGTGCAGGGAAAGACTTCGGAACAGGCGCGTCAATTGATGGATGATGCCATGGCGATTGAGCAGGCGGGCGCATTTGCCCTGGTGCTTGAATGTGTTCCGGCCGCGTTGGCCGAAACGATTTCCAGCGCGCTGGCGATTCCAACCATCGGTATTGGTGCGGGTGCGGGGTGCGATGGCCAAGTGCTGGTATTCACCGATCTGCTCGGCATGAGCGGCAAGCCGGTACCGAAGTTCGTGAAAAAGTACGCCGACCTTAATCCGATCATTACGGAAGCCTTCGCCGCCTATAAAGCCGAGGTTGAAGCAGGCACTTTCCCGGCCAACGAACAAACCTATCAGGAGTCGAAGCCATGAGCGCTGTATTGACGGGCGATATTGTCGGCTCTTCGGGGCTTTCGCCGGAAGAGCACCGGAAGGTCGTTGCGATTGTGAAATCCGTTGCCCATGTTTTTCCCGATGAGGTGGTTGGACGGGTGGATGTCTTTAGCGGCGACAGCTGGCAGATGCTTGTTTCGGATTGCGGGATGTCGTTGCGGATTGCCTTGTATCTACGTGCCATCCTGAAACGCGAAAAGACGTTTTCCGTCGATAGCCGCATTTCCATTGCCTGGGGCGAAGTCGATATGGAGCAGGTCAATCTGGAACGGATGTCCGAATCGACCGGCGAGCTGTTCTCATTGTCCGGGCGGAGGTTGGCGGAGATGAAAAAGGCGTCGCTAATGTGCTTTTCCGCTTTGCACGATGACTATCTTTCGGCTTCCGTCGGCGGCTCCCTCGGATTGATCGATGTGCTTGTACGGCAATGGAGTTGGGAACAGGCTCGCGCGGTGGTAGCGACTCTGACAGGAAAGACGCAGGCAGCCATTGCTGCCGAGTTCGGAGTTGGACAGTCCTCCATCAATAAATCCCTTCAGGCGGCGCATTGGATGGAGATCGCCAGCACGCTGAATTGTTTGGATGGAATTCTAAAAATCACCCTAGAAGGTGATAATTATTAAAAATCACCCCATAAGGTGATAATTCGAGGAATGGAGCGGGATGAGTGAGATAATCCTAGTGTTGTTTTCTGCCCACTTCATTGCCGATTTCCTGCTTCAGCCCAACTGGCTTCAACAGCGTAAAAAGCGGGTATGGGCGAATTTGACGCACGCAGCGTTCGTTGCCGGGTTGACCTATCTCTTTCTCCAGCAGTGGACGGCATGGGTTTTGCCGCTTCTCGTGTTTGCTTCCCATGCAATTATCGATGCGGTCAAGCAACGTTTCCGGGACACATGGCGTTCGTTTTGCATCGACCAGTCCGCCCACTTGGGTTCGACGGTTTTGGTTCTCCTGCTTTGCCGGAGCCTTGGCTGGGTGGACGGTTTTGTTGGTGGTGGCCTGAAATTGATGGTTTCGATTGCTGGGTTTTCCCTCTCCGTATACGGTGCGGGTTTTCTAGTCGGAAAGGTGGCCGGGCAGCTACAAGAGGAAAACGCGCTGGCAGAAAAAATAAACGGGCTGAAAAACGGGGGCAAGTTGATTGGCCAGATGGAGCGCGCATTGATCTTTCTACTGGTCATCATTGGCCAACCGACCGGGATCGGGTTTTTGGTGGCGGCCAAGTCCATCTTGCGCTTTGGCGAGGCCAGGGACGACCAGAAGTTGGCGGAGTATGTTCTGATCGGAACCCTCCTGAGCTTTGGGTTGGCCATCGCCGCATCCGCGCTGACGATGGCGGTTCTTAAAACGGTTTAGCCATGGAAATTATTCGGACACCTGAAGAGATGCAACAGCGTGCGCTTGGCCTTAAGCGGACGGGGAGCGTGATTGGTTTTGTGCCGACGATGGGCTTTTTGCACGAGGGGCATTTGTCGCTCATGCGCATCGCGCGCAAGCGGTGCAATGTGCTGGTGGCGAGCATCTTCGTGAACCCGACCCAATTTGGCCCAGACGAGGATCTCGATGCCTATCCGCGCGATTTCGGGTGCGACGAATCCCTGTGCGAAGAGGAGGGTGTTGATGTTGTTTTTTATCCGGAGCCAGCGACGATGTATGCTGCCGATGCTAGCGTCTGGGTGGATGAGGTTTCGCTTTCAACCGGACTCTGCGGTGCGGCGCGCGAAGGCCATTTTCGCGGGGTTTGCACGGTGGTGGCCAAGCTGTTCAATCTCGTGCTGCCGGATCTTGCGGTGTTTGGCGAGAAGGATGCGCAGCAGGTGCGCATCATCGAACGCATGGTGCGCGACCTCGACTTTCCGGTGGAAATCGTGCGCGGCCCGATTGTGCGCGAGCCGGATGGCCTGGCCATGAGTTCGCGGAACAAATACCTTTCCGGACAACAGCGCAAGGATGCCCTGTGCCTGCGCCGGGCGCTCGACCTGGCGCAGAAGATGTGCGGGGAAAGGGAGCACTCGGTTTCCGCCTTGCGCCGGGCGATGCTGGGTTGCATCGAACCGGTGGACGGGGTGGAAGTGGATTATGTTGAGTTTTTGGATGATGGATCGTTGGCGGGGGTCGACGTGATCAAAGGCGATGTGCTGGTGGCTCTGGCCGTGAAAATCGGGGCTACGCGATTGATCGATAACACCGTGTTGCATGCGTAGTTTCCACGGGATGAAGCGCTTGCGAAACCCCTTTCTTTTTTTACACATTTTTGTTTGAAAGCATGGAGGGTACATCATTACATTAGTGGCCGCTTTAAACAAAGGGTGCGGTAGCCAAGTGGTTAGGCACTGGATTGCAAATCCATGAACATCGGTTCGAATCCGATCCGCACCTCCAATTTTAAAAAGGTCACTAAACAGGAGAAAAAAGATGGCTGTTCCCCAGGACTTGTTCTATTCAAAAACCCATGAATGGGTTTCCCTCGAAGAGGGCATTGCAATCGTGGGCATCACCGATTTTGCGCAAAGCCAGCTCTCCGACCTGACCTTTGTCGAGCTTCCAGAGGTTGGCACCGAGTTTGGTGGCCGCGAAGAAGCAGCGGTGGTTGAATCCGTCAAAGCCGCGGCCGATGTCTATGCGCCCGTGGCAGGCGAAGTCATCGAGATCAACACCGAGCTTGAAGATACTCCCGAGTTGATCAACGAAGATGCCTTTGGAAAGGGCTGGCTCTTTAAGCTGAAAGTTAAAAACGAATCCGACGTGGATGCAATGATGGATGCCGACTCCTACGAAGAACTCTTTCCGCCGGAGTAGGGGTGTTTTTTGCGTATGTTTTCAAGGAGGATGATGCATCCTCCTTTTTTGTTTTAACCGATGAATGCATGGTCCGTCAGTTTTAAAGATCTTCTTCCGTATCAAGCCGGGTTGGCCCTGCAGCACCGGATTCTCAAGGCTCGGCAGGAGGATCGCATCCCCGATACGGTTCTGATCCTACAGCACGAGCCGGTCGTCACCCTCGGCAACCGCGGGCGTGACAACTACCTGCTAAAGACAGAGGCAGAATACAACGCCATGGGCATTGACCTGTTCCATGCCGAGCGCGGCGGCGACGTCACCTACCACGGGCCGGGGCAATGGGTGCTCTATCCCATCCTCCACCTCGGTGGCAACGAAGCCGATTCGCATGGCTACCTCTCCAACCTCGAGGAAATCGCCATTCAAACCCTGGGCGATTTCGGTGTGGAAGGGTTCCGCAAGGAAGGCAAGTCCGGTGCTTGGACGGACGCGGGGAAAATCGCCGCCATCGGCTTCCGCCTGAAGAAGTGGGTCTCGTTCCACGGCATGAGCTTCAACGTCGGCCCCGACCTTTCCGGTTTCCAGACCATCGTGCCCTGCGGGCTGGTTGGCGAGCCGGTGGCTTCGCTCAAAACCATCCTCGGCGATGCCTGCCCCGAAATGGATCAAGTGCGCGACTCGTTGCTCAACCATTTTTCCACGATCTGCCAGCGCGACCTCGAACGCTTCGATGCCGACGGGGAAATGCCGGAGGCCTTGGCCACATTAATCCATGGCGAGCGGGATTCCACCCGATGCGGATTTAAATCCATCTAATCCATTCCTTGTTCCATGCTCATGCTGCGCTACTGGCTGCATGAAAACAAAATTTACATATGTTTTTGTGGACGACGGTTGTCTGGAAGCTTCCGACTACGACAACAACTTCGTCGGTTGCGACCCGGGCGTTCGTGGAGATTGCGAGCGCGTCTTGACGGAAGCGCACCGGAGTTCATTGAGTTCGGCAAATCAGGTGGGGCCCATTCGCAATGCGTAGTCCGAAACCCGTGGCTTTTCCTTTCTGCGGGAGATTCAATACACAATCGGAAAACCGTTGAATCGCCACCCTTGATTTGCAAGTATGCACAGCTATGGAGTTGCCTGCCGACTAGCATGACGCAAAGTTTCAGGGCTGCTGCACCGGAGACCTTTTGATGAAGATTCTGATTGCCGAGGACAACGCATTCTCCCGAACCCTGCTGAAGAAAACACTCACGAAGGCGGGCTATGACGTGATTGCCGCCGAAAATGGCGAAGCGGCATGGGAGGTTCTCCAGCAGGACGAGGTTCCGAAGCTTGCGCTGATCGACTGGATGATGCCGGGTATGAGCGGGGTCGAGCTTTGCCGCAAGATACGCGAGGCGGATAGCGCGCTTCCCATCTATGTCATTCTCCTGACGGCCAAGAGCGGCAAGGAGGACGTGCTGGAGGGGTTTTCGGCCGGTGCCGACGATTTCATCAAGAAGCCGTTCGACAGCGGCGAACTGCTGGCGCGCATCCATGTGGGGCGCCGTCTGGTCGAGCAGCACGCACTGCTCCACTGCCTGATCGATTCGATTCCCGATCCGATCTATTTCAAGGATAACCGCGGCCTCTATCTCGGGTGCAACAAGGCCTATTCCGAATTTGTCGGCAAGGAGGAGGTCGATATGATCAACCGCCCTGTATCCGACATTTTGGCCGCCAAGCATGCGCAGGCCTCCCACATGGAGGATTTGCGGGTGCTGGCAAACGGTGCGCAGATCGAGACGGAGGGATGGATCACCAATGCGGAGGGTCGGGAGGTCTACCATAGCACGCTCAAGATTCCCTATCTCGAATCGGCGGTCGGATCGACCGGCATGATCGGTATCAGCCGCGATCTCACCAAGCGCATCCGGATGGAGCAGGAGGTCAAACGGCTGGCCGTGGCGGTTGAGCAGTCCACCGAATCGATCGTGATCACTGATGTGAACGGCATCATCCTATACGTCAATGCCGCGTTTGAATCCACCACGGGCTACTCCACCGAAGGCATGCTCGGCCAGACGCCGAGACTGCTAAAGAGCGACAAGCACGAGGCCGCGTTCTACCAAAAAATGTGGGAAACCATCTCGGCTGGCAGCATGTGGGAGGGTCGCATCACCAATCGCAAAAAAGATGGCAGCCTGTTCGATGTGGAAGCCGTCATCTACCCGATCCGCGATGATGATGAAAAGGTGGTGAACTACGTTTCCATTAGCCGCGATATCACCCAGGAGATGGTGATTGAAAAACAGCTGCGCCAGACCCAGAAGATGAATGCCATCGGCGAGCTGGCTGGCGGCGTCTCGCACGACTTCAACAATATTCTAACGGCCATTCTCGGATACGTGGCGCTCTGCATGAATGCGGTCGAGGAAGACAGCAAGACCTATGGCTACCTCAAGGAGATCGTCAAGGCGGGGGATCGCGCCGCCAAGTTGGTTCGGCAGATCCTGACCTTTAGCCGGCAGGAGGAGCAGGATTTCCATTCGGTGGCCTTGCAACCGGTGATTGGGGACTCGCTGAGCATGGTGCAGACGACGATCAAGTCGAACATCAAGGTGGAAACCGATATCGACGATTCGTGCGGACCTATCTTTGGCGAGACGACCCAGATCCAGCAGGTCGTGGTGAACCTATGCACCAACGCGGTGCATGCGCTCGGGAAGGAGGAAGGCGTTCTGAGTGTTTCGCTCAAGCAGATTGAGCTGCTGGGCAAGAAGCATGGCGAGCGGATGGTTGACCTCGAACCCGGACTGTATGCATGCATCACCGTCGGCGATACGGGCTGCGGCATGGCACCGGAGATCTTGGACCGGATCTTTGAACCGTACTATACGACGAAGAAGAAGGGGGAGGGCACCGGGTTCGGCCTGTCGATCGTGCATGGTATTGCACGGAAGCACCATGGCTGTATTGCGGTCGAGAGCGAGCTAGGGGGAGGCACGACCTTCTACCTGTATATCCCCTTGCTGATTGGAACCGCCGAGGAAGAACGGCGGGCCATGGATCTTTCCACGCCGGAGGGATTCGGTCGCATCCTGTTTGTGGACGATGACGACGCGGTGCTCTCGATGGGTCGCGAAATCCTCGAGTCGGTCGGCTACACCGTTGCGACGGCGACCAACGGCAAGCGGGCGCTGAAGCTTTTCCGTCAGGATCCAGATGCCTTCGATGCGTTGGTTTCGGACTACAGCATGCCGGAAATGAACGGCCATGAGCTGATTGGCGAATGCCTGCTGTTGCGCTCCGGATTGCCGGCTATCCTGTGCAGCGGCTATATGGAAAAGACCGATGGCGAAAGCCTCAAGGATCTGGGAAAGACCGTGTTCATGCCCAAGCCGCTCGACTGGCGCAAGTTGAGCCGCACTCTGCAGCGGGAGATCAATAAGCAAGATTGATGATTGGAATATTTACTCGTTGCGCCTAGTGGCATTATTATTGCTAGTGGTTTGGTACGTTTGGGGATTCCAATATGAAAAGAATAGATCAATACCTTGAAGACATGCTGGAACAAGGTGCCAGCGATATCCATCTTTCCACCAACCACCAGCCCTGCTTTCGCGTCGATGGCGAAATGCACTTCCAGCGCGGGACGGAAAAGTTCACCGATGAGGAGCTGAAGGAACTCCTCTACGAATTCGCCCCCGATCGGAATATTCAGGAATTGGAAGAGGAGTGGGACACCGACTTTGCCTACGAACTGCCCGGAACCGCCCGCTTCCGCGTCAACATCTTCCTGGACCACGAGGGGATCGGCTGCGTCATGCGCCAGATTCCATCGCGCATCCCCACGTTTGAAGAACTCAATATCCCGGAAGGCATACGCTCGTTTTGCTTTCTCAACAAAGGGCTTGTGATTGTTACGGGGCCAACCGGAAGTGGCAAGTCCACTACGCTTGCGGCCATGGTCGACCTCATCAACCGCACGCGCCGCCAGCATCTGATCACGATTGAGGATCCGGTGGAATTCAAGCACCGTTCCATGGGTTGCTTGGTCAATCAGCGCGAGGTGCATGTTCACACAAAGAGCTTTTCAAACGCCCTGCGCGCAGCCTTGCGCGAAGACCCCGATATCGTGTTGGTGGGGGAGATGCGCGACTTGGAAACCATGGAGATCGCCATCGAGACGGCGGAAACCGGCCACCTCGTATTCGGCACCCTTCACACCAATACCGCCGCGACCACCGTCGACCGGATCATCGACAAGTTTCCGGCCGACCGCCAGAACCAGATTCGCACCATGCTGGCCGACTCGCTCAAGGGGGTCGTTGCCCAGACGCTTTGCCGGCGCATTGGTGGCGGGCGTATCGCCGCCGCCGAGATTCTTGTGGTGACCCCCGCGGTGGCCGCCAACATCCGCGAAGGCAAAACCCATCAAATTCCTTCCCTGATGCAAACGGGCCGCAACGTCGGCATGTGTACGTTTGCCGACGACCTGTTGAGCCTCGTCAAGCGCGGTATTATCACGCCCGAGGAGGCCTACGGCAACGCGATCGACAAACCCTTCCTCCAGAAAAAATTCGACGAAGAGAAAATTGAGCTCGACCTTAGTCTCGTCGCGCTTGAAGACGTTGATTTCGATGTTGAAAACGAGGAGAATGCCTCCAAAGGCGAAAAGGTTCGCAAGAAGCTGCACGTCAATCCGCAGGATCCCGCTGCTTTGCGTGAAATGATTCTCATTCTTGCCACGGACGAAAATCCCGACGAGCGCAATGGCCATGAGGCGCTTGAATATGCCCAGAAACTGTTGGATGTCACCGGTCAGGGCGAAGCGCTTACGCTTGTTCTTATCAGCGCGGCCTATGCCGAACTCCAGCACTTCACCGATGCTACCGAGTGGGCGAAAAAGGCGCTTAAGATTGCCAAGGCCAACAAGCAGAAAGACTTGACGATGCGTATTTCGCGCTATGTCAATCTCTACAAGCGCAACATTCCGTTGCGTGGCGAAACCGCTTGATTCCGCTTCCAGCCTGCTGGCGATCAAGAGGCCATGGCCATCGATGGCCCACCACCCAAGGGGATCATCAACGATTTAGGCAAACCTTCCGTTTGAATCGCTGCGGCCGGTTCCGTGTTTTTTTTCAATCCGGTGTTGGCCGCCTGTGCTCCATCCTCTATATTCCCCGTTTTCCAAAACAAATAGAGGAAAAGGATTTATGAAAAAACTGGTCATTGGACTGCCCAAGGGCAGCTTGCAGGAATCGACGTACGCACTGTTCAAGAAGGCAGGATTCACCATCAAGGGTGGATCGCGTTCCTACTTCCCGGCGATCGACGACGATGAAATCGAGATTCGCATTCTTCGCTCGCAGGAAATGAGCCGCTATGTGGAGCATGGCATGCTCGACGCCGGCATCACCGGCCTCGACTGGATCGAAGCCAACGGTTCGGATGTCGTCGACTTGTGCAGCCTGGTCTATTCGAAACGCAGCAAGCGCCCGGTGCGCTGGGTGCTGGCGGTTCCGAATGATTCCGACATCCAATCCGTGAAGGACCTCGAGGGCAAGAAGATCGCCACCGAAGGCGTGGGTATTGTCGAACGCTGGCTCGAAAAGAATGGCGTAAAAGCCGAGGTTGAGTTTTCATGGGGGGCCACCGAGGTAAAGGTTCCCGACTTTGTCGATGCGATTGTCGACATCACTGAAACGGGAAGCTCCTTGCGCGCAAACAACCTGCGCATCGTGGAAACACTGATGGAGTCGTACACGAAGTTTTTCTGCGCCAAGGATGCGTGGGAAGATGATTGGAAGCGTGAAAAGCTCGAAAAAATCGCCCTGTTGTTGAAGGCCGCCTTGGATGCGGATGGCAAGGTGCTGTTGAAGCTGAATGTGAGCGAGGGAAACCTTGAGAAGGTCAAGGCCCTCCTGCCGGCACTGCACGCGCCCACCGTAAACCAATTGACCGACACCGGATGGTTCGCCATCGAAACGGTGGTCGATGAACCGGTCGTCCGCGAAATTATTCCCGAGCTGAAGAAAAACGGCGCTGAAGGAATCATTGAAATTAGCTTGAATAAGGTGGTCGCTTAGGTAGATTAACCGCCTTTCAGAAGAAATCAGGAGTGAACATGGGTACCATTAAGAAATGGCGTAAAAAGAAAATGTCGAACCACAAGCGGCGCAAGCGTCGTCGCGCGGATCGTCATAAAAAGAAATAACAGGCCGTAGATGCCTGATCGTTTTCAAGGCTGAAGCCCTCGGGCTTCGGCCTTGCTTTGTTTAGTTGCTGGGCGAAACCTTCGCCATTGGGACGTTTCTTATCCAAGCCGGGAGCCGGACGGAACCGGATGGCCATTGAGGAACGACGCGGCGGGCATGCGTTTTTTCCCGGGAGGCTGGATCTCGCTCAACCGCAACGCTCCACCTCCGGTCGCTACGAGCAGTTGGTCGTCGAGCAACTCGCCGGGCAACCCCTCTCCATCCACAAGCTCGGCGCGCCAGACTTTCAATACTTCGCCATTGGGGAGCTTGCACGTGCTTCCCGGCCAAGGATCGAAGGCGCGAATCCGGTTTCGAATGTCGGCGGCGGGCTGCGCCCAGTCTATTTCGCCGTCCGCTTTCTCCAGCTTTCGGATTTCCACGACATGGGCTTCGTCTTGCACGGTGCGCGAAACCGTTCCGGTGCGGATGTCATCGATGGCTTCTAGCAATAGTTCGGCACCAAGCAGGGCCAGCTTGCTGTGGAGGGACTGCGACGTGTCGTCGCTGGCAATCGGGTAGGTTTCCTGCCGAAGGATGTCGCCGGCATCCATTTTTTTTGCAACGGCTATGATGCTGACGCCCGTCAGCGCATCCCCGTTGGCGATGGCCCATTGGATGGGGGCCGAACCCCGGTATTTCGGGAGTAGCGATGGATGGACATTGATGGCCTCGTGCGGGGCCAGGTCGATGACGCGCGCGGGAATGTATTGCCCGTAGGCCACCACCACGAACAGGTCGGGTTGGAGTGCCGCCAGGGCTTTGACGGATTCGGGATCCCCGATTTTATCCGGCGTCATTACAGAGATCCCGATTTCTTCCGCAAAGGCTTTGAGCGGGCAGGGGGTTGGATGCCGTTTCCGCCCGGCGGGGCGGTCGGGTTGTGAGACGACTCCAGCCAGCTCGACATCCCTGCTGTCCAGAAGGGCTTGGAGGGACGGAACGGCCAGTTCGGCGGAACCCATGAATACGATGCGCATGGCAGCCCTCCCCAAGTTATTTCGTTGCGGGTTCTTCGCCGATCGACCACCGGTTGCGGTCGGAGAGGAAGAATTGGTCTTGGATGCGTGCGTTAAGCGATACACCTTCCTTCAACGGGAAGTCGGGCGGTATCCGCCCACCCGTGATAATGGGGAGCCATGATTTCTCCGACCCGGTGAGCAAATCCTTGGCAAAGGGTTTGTTCTTGGTGATGGCGGTCACGTAGATTCCGCTGATGTATTGCCCCATTTCGTCGTTGATTTCATAGAAGTCATCGACATCCTTCGGAAGCAGGATCGACACCCGGTCGCCATACCACGCCGTGGCCCATGGCATGTCGGTGCAGATGACCTCGCGCGGGGTCAGCCAGCTGGAAACCTGCGAGATGAGCGGTGGCCAGTACGGTGGATATGGATTGCTCGCGTGGGGAGGCATCAGGGTCAGCCCGAATGGGATAGCGGAAAGGACAACGATCAAGCATTTTAGACCTAGGGTGTAGAGCCGTGCGCCGAGGTCGAGACGGTCGATCAGGATGTAGAAAAAGGCCAGCCCATACAGGATGACAAAAGGCCAGAAGGCATGGATCATCATGATCGACGATTCGGAGAAAAAGCCGGCAATAAACAGGGTCAGAAGGAGGGAAACCCCCAGTCCCCAACGGAGATAGTTCACCTGTGGGCGCACAAAGCTGTAGAAGAAGGTGGTAACGAACAGCGCCATCAGCACGCCGCCGCCTAGGCCGGGGAGAATAGATGCATGGTTTTCCCTGTAGTTCAGCCCCCATTTCTCTTTGAGCTGGTCGCTCGTTTGCTTGAACGAAAACTCGGGGTGCAGTTGGCGGTCTAGTTGCTTGCCTGGATATTTGTCCGTATCGGCCAGCGCCGTGTGCGCGGCCATGCCCAAGGGGTTTCCACACACCTTGACATTGCGGTAGAGCCACGGGGAAACCATCATCATATAGAGCACGACAAACACAACGGCAAAGCGTGTCCCGCCGCGGAATCGTCCGCTCATCAGCCATGCAAAGAGCGCAATGCCCGGAACTGCGGCGCAGGTGATGTAGCGCGTAAGAAAGGCGATCGCCGCAAAAACCGTGGAAAATATAAAGGGTATGGCCCATGCCGCCGTCGACTCCTTGTCGCGCCGGTTCAGCATGGATACCACCATGGCATGGAACGATGCGGCGATGAAAAAGCTGGCCATCGAGAGGTTAAGCCCCGAGATGCTGTCTTTCCAAACCAGGTTGCTAAGGAAGTAGATGGTCATTCCGAGGAAGCCAATCTCCCGGGAGAACAGCCGTTTGCCTAGGGCAAAGACGATCCACCCTGTGAGGAGGGTGAAAAGGTGGTTGACGGGCAGAATGACCCACTGTTCGGCCGGCATCGTGGCGACGCGGCTTCTTGGCGAAATCTCGAATGGATCGATGCCGATCATCGTGAAAAATTTAAAGCCAACCGCCAGCACGGCGGGATAGGCCGGTGGGTGGTACAGGTCGGGGTGGTTTCCGATTTGCGGGTCTTCATTTGGGTTCTGCTGACCCATTTTCCACATGGTCAGCGGTCGCACGCATTTGGTCACCATGCCGTTGTTCAAGGACATGTTGCGCCCGAGCTGTGCATAGTCCATGGCTTCCTCGGTCTTCAGCCCGCGGAACTGCGTGGCGGTGTAGAGCATGAGGACAACCAGAAGAAGCAGGACATAAAGCGTTACGCGGATGATTTTTAGGCCCGTGCCTGCGTCGATGCTGTACACGACATCGTGAAGTGTTGATTCAAAAGACCTGTTGTCTTGCGCCATCGTTATTTCCAATCCGTATTTTTATTCCGAAAAACTAAGCAAGCGAGTATCCACATAACCGCATGGAATACAAGTTTTCAGCCTATGTTTGTAGAGGGCGAGTTGCCTAAAATCAAATGCCACGAAGCGTCCGATGGGATGCGGGTGGAACGGACTCGTCCCCTCCCTGGTGGGGGCACGCCATCCTTGCGAGGGGGACTTGGACGGGCCTGCGAACACCGAGCCTGCGGCGAGAGCGGTTCCTGCGACAAAATGTCTGCGGTCATTGGTCATTATGAATATCTCCTGCCTACGATATCAAGTTAAGTCGATATAGCTATCAAACGAAAATCACACAACGCAATTGGACAAATAAATCGCGCAATGTGATTGGCAGGGAAGCCCGCCGGCGGAAAGCGCGCGATTGGCTTTTCAATCGATGGGCAAAGGACGTAGGTTGCCTAAATGCAACGCGAAAAAAATAGTCCATACGGCGCAGGCGAGGAATTGGCCAATTCCATCACGCATGGCGTCGGCTTTTTTATCGGTATTGCGGTTCTGGTGGTTCTTGTTGTTTTTTCCGCCTTGCGCAAAGGTACGTGGGAGGTGGTCAGTTGCTCCATCTATGGCGCAACCTTCATCATGCTATACCTTGGCTCAACGCTGTACCATTCGGCACGCAACCCGCGCACCCGGAAGGTGATGAAGGCCATCGACCATGCGGCCATCTATCTCCTGATCGCCGGAACCTACACGCCCTATGCTCTGGTGCCTTTGCGCGGGGCGTTGGGCTGGACCATTCTCGGCGTTATTTGGGGATGCGCGATACTCGGCATTTGCTTCAAGGTCTTTTTCACGGGACGCTTCAAGGCTGTTTCGCTGGCAAGCTATCTTTTCATGGGCTGGTTTTGCGTGGTGGCTGTCAAGCCGCTCTATCGGGAACTAACCACGGCTGGATTCGTCTTTTTCGTCGTAGGCGGGCTTTGCTACACCGTCGGGGCGGTTTTCTATGCTTGGAAATCAATGCCTTGGTCCCACGCCGTTTGGCATCTCTTCGTCCTAGCTGCAAGCCTCTGCCACTTCTTTAGCATCCTGTTCGGCATCGCCCTCTGATCAAAAACCTTACATCCAGCTACCACGATCGTGGTAGCTGGATGTAAGGTTTTTGGGGAGGGTTCCACAACCCCATTGCAGAAATACCGTGCATTTACGGGCGGCGGTGGGTAAGAATCGGACTTTTCGATTTCAACCTAAGGAATAACGACTATGAACGTGAAGATTGAACGAGCACTGCTGAGTGTGTCCGATAAGGCAGGCATCCTCGATTTCGCCCGTAACCTGCATGAAATGGATGTGGAACTGCTCTCCACCGGCGGTACTGCCAAAGCCATTCGCGAGGCCGGAATTCCGGTCAAGGATGTCGCTGAATTCACCGGTTTTCCCGAAATGCTCGACGGCCGCGTCAAGACCCTCACTCCGCAGGTACACGCCGGTATCCTCTACATGCGCGACAAAGAGGAGCATGTTAAGACCATGGAAGAGTTCGAGATGGGCCAAATCGACCTTGTCTGCGTCAACCTCTATCCCTTCGAGGAAACCATTGCCAAGGAAGGCGTCACCCTGCCCGAAGCCATCGAGCAGATCGATATCGGCGGCCCCACCATGATCCGCTCCGCCGCCAAGAACATGAAATTCGTCACCGTCGTCACCGATCCCTCCGACTATGCCCAGGTGCTCTCCGAAATGAAGGAAAACGGGGGTGCCACCACCGAGGAATTCCGATTCACGCTCGGCCAAAAGGTCTACGCCCGCGCCGCCGAATACAACGCCGCCATCGCCACCTACCTCGCCGAGCAGGTCGCCGGGCAAAAGCTCGCCAAGCCCTTCGTCAAGTCCTACTCCAACGGCACCGAGCTGCGCTACGGCGAGAACTCCCACCAGAATGCATGGCTCTATAAGGATGCGGAATCGCGCGAGTCCTCCATTGCCCACACCGAGGTGCTGCACGGAAAGGAAATGAGCTACAACAACTATGTCGATGGCGACGGCGCGCTCGAAGCCGTCAAGGATCTCTCCGGCAAGCCCGGCGTTTCCGTCATCAAGCATACCAACCCCTGCGGCTACGCCACCGGCGAAACCCTCGCCGAAGCCTTCGAAGCTGCTTGGTCGGGCGATCCCATCTCCGCTTTCGGTTCTGTTATCGCCGTCACGCAGATGGTTGACCTCGAAACCGCGCAGTGCCTCGACGGTCGCTTCATCGAAGCCATCATCGCCCCCGGCTACGCCGACGACGCGCTCGCGCACCTCATGAAGAAAAAGAACCTGCGCATTCTCAAGCTCACAAAGCCCATGGGCAAAGCCCTTCCGCAACGCATGGTCAAACAGATCAACGGCGGCCTGCTCGTTCAGGATCTCGATACCGAAACGCTCGAAAAATGGGAAGTGCCCACCAAGGCGCCGTTCGATGATTCCAGGAAGGAACTCGCGCTCTTCGGCATTGCTGCGGCCAAGCACACCAAGTCGAACGCCATCGTGCTCGTGCAGGAATACAAGCCCGGCCAATACCGCGTACTCGGCATGGGGGCCGGCCAGCCCAACCGCGTCGACGCGCTCAAGAAACTCTCCGTCTCCAAGGCGATCGAAAACCTCAAGACCGAAAAGCCCGACATCACCGACGAGGAAATCCAGCAAGTCATCGGTGAATGCGTATTCGTTTCCGAAGCCTTTTTCCCCTTCGCCGACAGCATCGAAGCCGCCAGCGAAATGGGTGCCAAATACATCGTCCAGCCCGGCGGCTCCATCCGCGACGACGAAGTAATCGCCGCCTGCAACAAAGTCGGCATCGCCATGGCTCTCACCGGCATGCGCCACTTCAAGCACTAGAATGTAGACGAGGGGTGATCTGTCATTCCTCCAGAATGGCTTCGCGCCAGCCTCGTTGCGTAGGGATAGGACGGATCGGTCGGATTCGTCCTTTCTTTTTTTAAGCGGTCGCGTTTTTAACCTGCACTTCATTCTGCTTGCATCTGCGGTGGATGCGCGTATACATGCCCGTTCGTTTTACGAAACCGGTATATATCCGGTTTAGAAATTCGGGGTCAAACTCTTGCGATGGGCGCGGGATTAGAGCCCTGACGCAAATTAAGAGAGAGACCCGTTATGAAATTCGACGAACTGGGGCTGAGCCCCGATACCCTCAAATCCGTCCAGGCCCTGGGCTTTGAAACCGCGACCCCTATCCAGGAAAAGGCGATCCCGGTTCTGCTGAAAGGCGATCGCGACTTTGTTGGACTGGCCTCCACCGGAACCGGAAAGACCGCCGCATTTGGCCTGCCCTTGCTGGAGCGCATCGATCCGGACCAGCCCTTTCCGCAAGGCATCATCCTCTGTCCGACCCGCGAACTCTGCTTGCAAATTGCCAGCGACCTGAATAACTTTTCCAAGCATCGGAGCAACCTGAAGGTGACGGCGGTCTACGGCGGTTCGCCGATCGTAAGCCAGATCCGCGACCTGAAGCGCGGCACGCAGATTATCGTCGCAACACCCGGTCGTCTGCTCGACCTCATTGAGCGCCGGGCCGCCAAGCTCGACCAGGTTTCGATGGTGGTGCTCGACGAGGCCGACGAAATGCTCAACATGGGTTTCAAGGAAGAGCTGGACAAGATTCTCGGGAAAATGCCCGAACAGCGCGTGACGTGGCTCTTTTCCGCAACGATGGCCAAGGGCGTTGCGCGCATTGCGCAGAACTACCAGACCGATCCCATCGAGGTTTCCGTCGGAGGGCGCAACGAATCGGCCGCGAACATCGAGCACCTCTGCTTCATGGTGCATGAGAAAGATCGCTACCAAGCGCTCAAGCGTATCCTCGACTTCCTGCCCGAAATCTACGGCCTCGTCTTTTGTCGCACCCGCGCCGAAACCCAGCAGGTGGCTGAAAAGCTGATGCAAGACGGCTACTCCGCCGAAGCGCTCCACGGCGACCTTTCGCAAGCGCAGCGCGACGCCGTCATGCGCAAGTTCCGCCAAAAGACCATCACCATCCTCGTCGCAACCGATGTCGCCGCGCGCGGCCTCGATGTCGACGACATCACGCACGTCATCCAGTACAAGCTGTCCGACGAAACCCAGGCCTATACGCACCGCAGTGGCCGCACCGCCCGTGCCGGAAAGTCCGGCGTCTCCATTTCGCTCATCAACATGCATGAACGTCGTCGCATTGCCGATTTGGAACGGCGCAACAAGATTAAGATCAACCTCGAAAAGATTCCCGACGGCAAGGCCATCTGCGAGAATCAGCTCATCGCTCTTCTCAACAAGGTCATCGAATCCCCGGTCAACGAAAAGGAGATCGAAGACTATCTCCCGCTGGCCTACGAAGCGCTCTGCCAGTTGGATAAGAAGGAAATCATCAAGCGATTTGTTTCGGTTGAGTTCAACCACTTTCTCGAATACTACCGCCACGCGGGCGACATCAACGTGAAGCCGAGAGCCAACGACTCCCGCTCGCGGGATCGCGGTCCGCGTTCCGACAATCGCAACCGCGGCCCGCAGCCCGAGTCCTCCGACTCCAAGCGTTTTTCCATCAACATGGGACGGGCGAACAAGATTAATGCCGGGGCGATCGTTCGGTTGATTTGTGAAAACTGCGGGATTGCCTCGAACCAGGTGGGCGAGATTTCCCTCGGCCACGACCAATCCTTTTTCGACATCAAGAAAGAGTCCGCCAAGGCCGTGCGCGAAGGGATGAACAACGTAAGACTCGACGGTCGCAAGGTCGGCATCCGCGCCGCAACCCCTCAAAGTGAAGGGCAGGGAAACCGTGGCGGGCAACGCCAAGGTCGCCCCGGTGGTCGCCGCCGGTATTGATCGGCACCTCAACTTCCTTCGCAATTCCGATTAGGGCACCTGTCCGGTGCCCTTAATCGGAAATTCTAAAGATGTCTGTGAGATACGAGGCACGGTTTACGCTTCATTCTCATTTGATTCGTAACGAAGTATATCTCCAGGCTGACACT
>CBDVCB010000021.1:0-34819 GCA_965372395.1 uncultured bacterium | reverse complement strand
CTCCTTTTTACTATATCATTACTGATATAATTTATGGGTTTATTTGTCGTTTTCAGGCATAAATATATCAGTATTGATATAACAAGGCAATGGTGTTTTCTTGGAGCGACGGTAGTTGGTGGCCAATCGATCTCGTTCAAGCCCATCGACAAAAAGGATTGACGTGTATATGCGATAGGTATACATCTTGCGTATGAAAGAGACGTTCAATGGATTGACAGGCTTTGACTGGGACGATGGAAATCGAAGCAAGAGCCGGGCAAAACACAAGGTCTCGACGGGCGAGGCCGAACAGGTTTTTTTCAATGAACCACTCGTTGTTATCGATGATGCGAAACATTCGAAAACCGAAAAAAGGTTCGCCGCATTTGGTGTAACCAATGCAGGACGCAGACTGGTCGCCATCTACACCGTCCGTGGCGACAAGATACGTATTATATCGACTCGCGACATGCACAAGAAAGAAAGGGCATTCTATGAAAACGAAAGCTAGGCAGATTCCAGCCTTTAAATCCGAAAATGAAGAACGCGAGTTTTGGGAAAACCACTCCCCGCTTGATTTCATGGATCGCACAACCGTGCGGAAAGGGGTGTTTCCCGACCTGAAGCCTTCCCTTAAATCGGTATCGATCCGGTTGCCCGAAGATATGCTTGAAGAGCTCAAGGTGCTTGCCCACAAAAAGGACGTGCCCTACCAGAGTCTCGTCAAAATATATCTTTCCCGCGAAATCCTGATGGAGCGCCGCAATCTGAAAGCCAGTTAAAGGAGGGAGATGTGAGCGAAGGAAGACTAATAGCATTTTTTGATATTCTTGGATTTAAGAATTTAGTTAAGAGCAGGAATCCATTTCGGGTTGCTGAAACGCTGAGCACGTTTATTCGAACAGCTACTGAAACCAAAAAGTGGAATTCCGATTTCGGGCTCATATCTTTTTCTGACACCATCGTTTTGTACACTAAGCCATTTGGAAGGCAACGAGGGTTATGTGAGGACTTAATAGCACTAAGCCGCGAATTGATGATTCAAATGCTTCGGCAAGAGATTTTTATCCGTGGGGTTTTGCATTACGGCGAGTTTTTCTGTGATCATGTGCTTGGAACTGATTTTGAAATGTATTACGGGAAGGCTTTGGTTGAGGCGCATGAAGCTGAATCAACGGAAAATATTGTGGGACTCTTCATGCTTCCAGAGGCCGCTCTTTGCTTGTTTGATAAGAGTCCCTCCGTTCAGCTTCTGTGTGATGATTGCTATAAGAAAGAATATTGGGTGCAGTATACTGAGCGTGTTTTCATAAACCTGTTTCAGTCGATTCTTAATGTTTG
This sequence comes from uncultured bacterium, assembly GCA_965372395.1. GTDB lineage: Bacteria > Verrucomicrobiota > Kiritimatiellia > Kiritimatiellales > Pontiellaceae > Pontiella. The sequence goes on along the minus strand of CBDVCB010000021.1, from coordinate 33,496 downwards.
GGAAGGTGAACCTTTACATGATGCCATTGAAAGTTCCGATTCGGGGATTCTTCTTGAGATTCAGGCCTACTTTAAGTTGAGGGAAGAGCTGGAAAAGAAAATAAAAGAAGGTGCGTCATCAAAAATCATTGCGAAATATCGTAATGCATTGCGAATTTTTGATCATTTTTTGGATGGGTGGAATACAAGTGAATACTCTCGTCTTGAGGAGATGAAAAGAATCTACAAGAACATTAGTAACTACAGCGATCTGCTCGATGTCATGGGTTATCCTTTGCCTGAAGTTGAAGAGATAAAATGAACCTACCGAACTCTTTTTGGGAAAATGAAGATGGCTCATGGACGCTAGCCTCTGAACTAGTTCGCGAGCTTTGCCGCGCTGAGCGATTTGATCATGAAATTGAACCGGTCGAGTTGTACTTTATTCTTGATTGTTTCGGTGTAAAGAAACGCTTTGCCGACTATTGGGATTACCCTGAATTTTATCAGCGTGCTGATGCCGCACATATTGCATTAGAAAAATCCATAACTACTTCTAATAGCGGATGGAGTAGTCGGAGGGGTGACAAAGCCTGGGCTATTGGTAACCTGAAACTCGCCGAATCCTTTTTTCAGGATGAAATGCGTAAGCATAGAGAAAGTGGCTATAATGGTTTGTTTCGATTGCGCTTTGCGCAGGGAAGGTTCAGTGAGTGTGTGGAAATATTTAAAAACACATGCCCAGCTCCCCGTTCGTCTTATAAGGCATTTTTTGAGCATGGAGCTAGCGATATAGATAATATATCCGCAGGTAGGTTTACATCTCCCGATTTCATATCGACGGGAAAGAGAATGCTACAGGTCGTGGTTTTCGCATCTGTTCAGTCGGGTTTTCTCGACGATGAGCTAAAAGATCAAGTATGTAGGTATTTCAGCACAGATAAGACCGAGATAGATAAGCTTGCGCAGACTTGTGTTGACGGCGCGAAAGAATTCGAACGACTCAAGAAACGAGTGGCGCCAAAACCTATGGGAGTTTCTCGGTCACTTACAGACCTGATAAGAGATGGGAAAACAGCTCGTGCACTTCATATTTGCAGTAGGCTGTCCGAGTATGCGGAACTCGTACAAAAGCTTAGTTATGAAATAAGCGAGTTTGTTCAAACGGGCGAAAAAGCATTAATCGATCAGTGCGTTAAGACTTCACTCTTCAACATCCAAAATTTGGATCGCGTACTTTATCATAAAGCACTTTCCATTATAACGTCTGAATCCAAATCGGATTTTTCTCGTGATATTATTCTGGCTAGGCAGTTTGGCTTAACCATCCGGTATGGAAAAAGTAATCACGCCTTCTTTGATAATGTTCGGTGGTGGAAAGATGTGTATGGAGCCTCCTTCGCGGCTGGCTGGAAACTGTTGCCCATCGATATTGTTATAGGGATTTCCCGGATCAATTGGTACAAGCAACCGGAGTTTGCGGATTCTCACTTCTTGATTGAACGGTTTGAATGGGCAAGTACATTTTTGGTTGAGTACTTAGACCGTCACCTCAAGGTCGGCGTATTTGACTCCGACAAAAGTGTGCTTTCATTTCTTCAAAACGCATATTTAGTCGTCTATTCGCGGTTTGAAGAAGCACAGTCAGAATCCCGCTGGGTATCGGAGGAGCTTCTTGCCAAAGCCATCGAATCATTGTTTGGCAAAGGTTCGGTAGTGCAGCATGCACAACCGATTTGGTTGATTCCCCAGCATCTGGATATCTTCGTTCCTGAACACAATCTAGCCATTGAGTACATGGGAAAGCAGCATTATGAACCTGTCGAGATTTTTGGCGGTGAAGATGGGTTCGAGAAGACAAAAGAACGCGATGAACGAAAATTGAATATCTGCAACAAGGTTGGAGTTAGTCTTGAGTATGTCACGCATGTCGAAGATATCGGAAAGCGAGCAAAAGAAATCCACAAAAAGCACTCTCAAATCTCATTACCTTCGGGTAAGGGATAGATCTTTGGGGCATCAGGGCAGGTCTAAACATTAGACATTTGAGTTTATGAATCAGGAAAACCAACCAACCTGCCATGTGATCGCCGGGCCGAATGGTGCGGGGAAGACGACGTTTGCTTTGCGCTATTTACCTGAGATATCGGGGTGCCGGAATTTTATCAATGCCGACCTGATTGCCGACGGGCTTTCTCCGCTTGATCCTTCGCTGGTTCAACTCGAAGCCGGAAAGACTCTGCTGCGGGAAATAAAGGCGCATGTGGAGCGGGGCGAGGATTTTGCGTTTGAAACCACGCTGTCGGGTCGTTCGTATGTGCGGTTGCTCAAGGAGCTGCGTTCCAAAGGCTGGAAGATTGTTTTGTTTTATCTGTGGATTCCAAGTGCGGAGTTTTCACGGTTGCGCGTGCAGCAACGCGTGGAGTCTGGGGGGCACGATATTCCCGCCGATGCCATCGCCCGTCGCTATCCCCGCACCATCGATAATTTTCTAAATGTGTTTACTCCCTTATGCGATGAGACCATGTGTTATGATAACTCTTTGCCGGAACCTTGGCCTGTTTTCGCAGATGACAAAGGAGAAAGAACCGTGCTGGATAAGATCCGCTACCAATCAATTGTGGAGAGTTGCCATGAGCAATAAGGATATTTTGGAAAAGACAGAAGAAGCTCGCCAGTGCCTTAAACGGGCGGTGCACGACGAGCTGGTGAAGAAGGCCAAGCTGGGGCAGGATGTGATCATTAATCGCGGTGGGCAACCCTATAAGGTTTCCGCTGCCGAGGCATTGCGCATTCAAGAGGAAGGCCCGGAGTATGGGAAAAAATAAACCACGGAATACACTGAATACACGGAAGAAAAGCATGTTGAATCAGTTCCGTGTATTCGGTGTATTCCGTGGTTAAACAACCAACAACGATTAACCAAACCTCGGAGAGGTTATATGCGAAAGATTTCAGATTGGGGAAACTATCCGGTAATCGAAGCAGAGGTTGCCGGGTTTGATTCGACGGAGCAGCTTCGTGCGAAGCTTGAGAAGCCGGGACCGGTGATTGCTTTTGGCAACGGGCGTTCGTATGGCGATGCCTCGTTGCAATCAACTATTTTGCTGACGCGGCGTTTTAACAAGTTCCTTTCGTTCGACGAGGCGACAGGAACGCTGTCCTGCCAGTCGGGAGTAATGCTTTCGGAAATCCTGGATGTGTTTGTGCCGCGCGGCTGGTTCCTGCCGGTTACGCCGGGGACAAAACTAATCACGGTGGGCGGCGCGATCGCGGCGGATGTGCATGGCAAGAACCACCATGTGGATGGCAGCTTCGGGCAGCATATCCTGTCGATGGAGGTGATGCGCAACGATGGGTCGATCATTACTTGTTCGCCGACTGAAAATGCAGACTTTTTCAAGATCACGGTCGGCGGCATGGGGTTGACGGGCATCATCCTTAACGCGGCATTCCGGTTGCGGAAGATTGAAACGGCCTACATTCGCGAAGAAACCATTCGAGCAGCCAATCTCAATGAAATCATGGACAGCTTCGAGGCGTCGGGCGATTGGACGTATTCGGTGGCGTGGATCGATTGTCTGGCGAAGGGCGATGCGATGGGGCGTAGCATCATGATGCGCGGCGAGCATGCCAAGGTGGGCGAGTTGGCAAGCCCGGCACATAAACACGCGCCGTTGAATCCCAAGCAGGGGCTGCAACTCGGCGTACCGTTCCGCTTTCCCAACTTTGCGCTGAACAAGCTGACGATGAGTGCGTTTAACTTTGCCTACTACAACAAGTGCCGGCCCGGGACGCACAAATCCATCGTCGACTACAACGCCTTTTTCTATCCGCTCGACGCCATCGACCATTGGAACCGGATCTACGGCAAGCGCGGGTTTACACAGTACCAGTTTGTGATCCCCAAGGCCGCCGGGAGGGAGGGGATGCACAAGATCCTGAAACGGATCACCGAGAGCGGGCTGGGTTCGTTCCTCGCGGTGCTCAAGCTGTTTGGGGAACAGGATAGTTTTATGTCGTTCCCGATGGCGGGCTACACGCTGGCGCTCGACTTCCCGATCTCCGCCCAGGCGATGGATCTGTTCAAGGAACTCGACGCGATGGTGGCCGACTATGGCGGGCGGCTCTATCTGGCGAAAGACTCGCGCATGGATGCGGAGATGTTCAACAAGACCTATCCCAACGCCGTCGACTTCCGCCAAGCCATCGCGATGTTGAACGAGGGAGATACCAAATTCGAGTCGCTGCAATCCAAGCGTATCGGGATCACGGATTGATGAATCACAGACGCAGATTGTTAACCACGAAATACACTTAATACACGAAAGGGGGAGATGGATGGTTGGGATTATCTTTAAGGACGAGTGCTATCAGATCAACGGAGCCTGCTTTGAGGTGTATAAGGAAAAAGGGTGTGGGTTTCTTGAGGATGTCTATCAGGAGTGCTTGGAAATAGAACTTGGGCTCCAAGGAATTGATTTTGTGACTCAGCTTCCGTTGAAGCTGGAGTACAAAGGGCGGGTGTTGCGAAAGAAATATATCCCTGATTTTATCTGTTTCGAAAAAATAATCGTTGAGATCAAAGCAGTTAAGGAAATTACCAACGAACATCGCGCCCAAGTTCAAAACTATCTCAAGGCAACAGGATACAAGTTAGCTTTGATTGTCAGTTTTGGTCATTACCCAAAAGTTCAAATTGAACGCATAGCCAATTAGCTTTCGTGTATTTAGTGTATTTCGTGGTTACAAAGTTTAGTGGAGAGAGTGAATGAAGAATCTTTTGATTTTAGGTGCTACGTCGGATATGGCGCAGGCCATTGCGAGGAAGTACGCCGCCGAGGGCTGGAGCTTGTCGCTGGCGGCGCGAAACATGGAGCGGCTCGAACCGATCGCGAGCGACTTGCGGGTGCGGTCCAGTGCGGAGATCCAAGCCCTGGAGTTTGATGCGACCGACTTTTCCAACCACAAGAGCTTCTACGAGTCGCTGGGAACCAAGCCCGATGTTGTTGTCTGTGTATTCGGCTACATGGGCGACCCACTGCTGGCCCGCACCGATCTCGACGAGGTTCGCAGGATGATCGACGTCAACTACACGGGCGCGGTGTCGATCCTGAATGTGGTGGCGGAGGATTTTGAAAAGCGCGGCAGCGGTTCGATCATCGGGATCAGCTCGGTGGCGGGGGATCGCGGACGGCAGAGCAACTATATCTACGGCAGCGCGAAGGCGGGTTTTACAGCCTATCTCTCCGGGCTGCGCAACCGACTCGCAAAAAGCGGCGTGCATGTGATGACCGTCAAACCGGGCTTCTGCCGCACGAAGATGACCGAAAGCCTAGAGCTGCCCGCCGCGCTTACCGCCGAGCCGGAGCAGGTGGCCAACGCGGTTTTCCGCGGACTGGAAAAAAAGCGAAACACGGTCTACACCCTCTGGATGTGGCGGTGGATCATGTTGATCATCCGGCACATTCCCGAGGCGGTTTTCAAGAAGATGGGGATGTAGAAAGAAGTTTCTACTCTGCGTGCTTCAGCAACCCGTCGAAATATTCGATGGTCTTGGACAGACCTTCGCGCAGCGGAACGGTGGGTTCCCACCCGAGCTTTTCCTTGGCAAGCGCGATGTCGGGCTTGCGTTGCTTGGGGTCGTCGGCGGGAAGGTCTTCATACACCAACCGTGATTTCGATCCGGTCAGCTCGATCACGTTTTCCGCCAGCTCGATCATGGTGAACTCGCCGGGATTGCCGAGGTTGATCGGGCCGGTCACGTCGTCGTCGGTGGCCATCAGGCGGATCCATCCTTCGACGAGGTCGGAGACATAGCAGAAGGAGCGGGTCTGCTGTCCGTCGCCGTAGATGGTGATGTCCTCGCCCTTGAGCGCCTGCATGATGAAGTTGGAGACCACGCGGCCATCGTGCGGGTGCATCCGCGGGCCGTAGGTGTTGAAAATGCGCGCGACTTTGATGCGCAGGTTGTGCTGGCGCCAGTAGTCGAAGAAGAGGGTTTCGGCGCAGCGTTTTCCTTCGTCGTAGCAGGAGCGGATGCCGATGGGGTTGACGTTGCCCCAGTAGCTTTCGGGCTGCGGGTGGACGGAGGGGTCGCCATAGACCTCGGAGGTGGAGGCCTGGAAGATCTTGGCTTTTACGCGCTTGGCCAGCCCCAGCGCATTGATCGCACCGTGCACGCTGGTCTTGGTGGTCTGGACGGGGTCGAATTGGTAGTGCACCGGCGAGGCGGGGCAGGCGAGGTTGTAGATTTCGTCGACCTCGACATAGAATGGGAAGGTGACGTCGTGGCGCATGAGCTCGAAGTAGGGGCTGCCCATCAGGTGCGCAATATTGGCTTTGCGTCCCGTAAAAAAGTTGTCCATGCAGATGACATCGCACCCTTCCGCCAGCAGGCGTTCGCAGAGGAACGAACCGAGGAATCCGGCACCGCCGGTCACTAAAACGCGCTTCTTGATGATATCTTTCATGGAACCCCTTTTTGGTTTGGTAAAGACGGGAATATCGCATTTGCCGTAGCAGAAATAAATTCCAATCCACGGGAATTTCTTGGATAGTCCGGTCAAGCAGTAGAGCCGCAGGAGGCGAAATGAAGGTGAAGGAAGTCATGGGTCGCGACGAATGGCTGGCGCGTTTGCCGGGACGGGACAAAAAGCTGTATGCCATGTATTCGTCCGTGACGGACTGCATCGTCACGGATCCGTCGGTCATGATGGTGCCGGTCGACGACCACATGGTGCACCGCGGCGACGGGGTCTTCGAGTCGTTCAAATGCATGGATGGGTGCATCTACAATCTCGATGCCCACTTGGAGCGCCTTGGGCGTTCGTGCGCCCAACTGGGCATCGAACTCCCCGTGCCGCTGGATGAAATGGCGGATATTGTGGTGCAAACCGTGCGCGCCGGCGGCGAGCGCAATGCGCTCGTTCGGCTGTTGCTCTCGCGCGGGCCGGGCACCATGGGGATCAACCCCTATGCCTGCTACCGTCCGGAACTCTATATCGTGGTCTACGAACTTCCGCAGGTCGGCATGGCCGGATTGCCGGAAGGCGTTAGCGTGGCCCTGAGTAGAATCCCGGTTAAGTCCGGCCTGTTTGCCACCGTCAAGACCTGCAACTACCTGCCCAACGTCCTTATGAAAAAGGAGGCCGTCGACCTCGGCGTCGATTTTACAGTATCGCTTGACGAACACCGAAACCTGGCCGAAGGGGCGACGGAAAACATCGGCATCGTGACCCTCGGCAAGGAACTCTTCATGCCGCCGCCCGACCGCGTCCTCGCCGGAACCACCGCCAAGCGCGCGCTCCATTTTGCACAACAGTTGAAGAAGGATCGCCAGCTAACTTCCGCCGAATACCGGCCGATCAGCATGGGCATGGCACGATCCGCCGCCGAAATCCACATCTATGGAACCACGCCGAACATCACCCCCGTGACCGTGTTTGACGGAAAACCGGTCGGAAAAGGCGTTCCGGGGCCGATCGCTGCCGCGCTGTTCGACATGCTCAAGGCCGAGATGGTCCCCGACAGCACCCGGTTGACGAAGGTATTCTGACCATGGGCATCGAGATCGAACGCAAGTTTTTGGTGGAAGGCGACGCGTGGAAGGCGGTCGCCGAGGAAGGATTGGCGTGCCGGCAGGGCTATCTGGATTCCGGCAAAGGCACGACCGTCCGGGTGCGCATTATCGGGGAGCGGGCCTACCTAACCATCAAGGGCGCGACCTTCGGCATTACCCGCTCCGAATTTGAATACGAGATCCCCGTGCCCGATGCCGAGAGTCTGCTGGGGCTGTGCGGCGACGCGATCATTGAAAAGAAAAGACACTTCATCAAGCACGCCGGCATGCTCTGGGAACTCGACGTCTTCTCTGGAGCCAACTCCGGACTGGTTATGGCCGAGATTGAACTAGAGACAGAGGGGCAATCCTTTATTCTACCCGAATGGACTGGGGAGGAAGTGTCAGCCGACCCCCGCTACCGCAACGGCCATCTGGCCCGGCATCCCTTCAGCGAATGGGGCGCATCATAGGTTAGACTGGGTTTTCCCAACCCTTGCACCGCTCAACAGCTTTTTTCCATCGGGCATAACGGGTTTCGGCCTCATCGCTTCCAATTTTTGGTTCAAAGATGCGCTCGATCTGCTGGTGGGCTGCAATCGCTTCGAGATCCGGCCAGAAACCTACTGCCAGTCCCGCCAGCGCGGCCACTCCGAACGCCGTGGTTTCAATCTGTTTGGGCCGTTCAACGGGAATCTGCAAAAGATCGGCTTGTATCTGCATCAACACATTATCCGCACACGCGCCACCATCGACTCTCAGGGATTTGATGGGCGCGCCGAAATCTTTTTCCATCGCCCGCAAAACTTCCATCGACTGAAAACAAGTGGACTCCAGAGCTGCCCTAGCAATATGGGCTCTACCGGAACCGCGTGTAAGCCCGATGATCATTCCGCGCGCGTTGGGATCCCAGTGCGGCGCCCCTAAACCGGTGAACGCCGGAACAAAATAGACGCCGCCGGAATCAGGAACCTGCGTTGCGAGCTGCTGGATCTCAGGTGCGGATTTGATCATACCCAGTTCGTCGCGCAACCATTGCACCACGGCACCGCCCATAAAGACACTTCCCTCTAGCGCATAGTTAATTTCCTCGCCTCGTTTCCATGCCACGGTCGTCAACAGGTTGTTGTTTGAAACAACCGGTTTCGTGCCTGTATTCATTAAAAGAAAACACCCCGTTCCATACGTGTTTTTTGCGGAGCCGGGTTCGAAGCATCCCTGTCCGAACAGGGCGGCATGCTGGTCGCCGGCGAGACCGGAAATAACGCACCCGCATTCGCAGAGAAACTTATCGGCTGTGCCGTAGATCTCACTGGATGATTTTACCTCGGGAAGCATGCTCTCGGGAATATCCAAAAGCTTCAGCAATTCCTGATCCCACTGCTGCGTATGAATGTTGAATAAAAGTGTTCGGGAAGCATTCGAGGCATCCGTGATGTGCTGCTGGCCATGGGTCAGGTTCCACACCAGCCAGGAGTCGATGGTGCCGAAAGCCAACTCGCCGCGTTCGGCTTGGGCGCGGGCGCCATCGACGTGTTCGAGCAACCACTTGATCTTGGTGCCGGAAAAATAGGGATCGAGCAGCAGGCCGGTCTTTTCATGGAAGAGCGGTTCAGCGCCGTCGGCCTTCAATTGTGCGCAGAAGTCGGCGGTGCGGCGATCCTGCCAGACAATGGCGTTGTAGATGGGTTCGCCGGTCTTGCGGTTCCAGACCACGGTGGTTTCGCGCTGGTTGGCGATGCCGATGGCCTCGATATCCTCGCAGTGGATGCCGGCTTGCTGCATGGCCTGCCGCGCGGTTTCCTCCTGCGTTTCCCAGAGATCAAGCGGGTTGTGTTCGACCCATCCGGACTGGGGATAATGCTGTTTGAACTCGCGCCGGGCAATCGCTCGTATCTTGCCCTCGTGGTCGAATAGAATCGACCGCGAACTCGTCGTTCCCTGATCCAATGCCAGAATGCATTTCATGCAGGGGAGTATAAATGCAAAGGAGGGTATGGGAAGAAAAATTCTGCGCCAGGCTTCTCTATGCCATCCATTCGGCATCGACGAGGAATTCTGCGACGATGGCTTTGTAGGTGGAGAGGCGCTGGGTTTTCTTGAGCTTTTTGAACATGTTGCGCCCGTTGGAGAGATGGGTGGATTGGTAGGTCCAGAACTCCTTCATTTTTCCGAGGACGGGGTGGTCGCCATGCAATATGGCCTCGTAGCTGGCGAGTACGTCGCTGTGGAATGCGGCGATGCGCTCGATGCGATTATCATACTTCATTAAGTATGATAATTCGCTTTTGATCTCTTCGCACAGGAAGGGATTGGCAAGCAGGCCGCGACCGAGCATGAAGCGGTCGATTTCCGGGAAGCGTGCTTGGAGCGACCGAAAAAACGAGAGGTCGCTGATGTCGCCGTTGTAGCAGACGGGGAGATCGATGGTGTGGTAGGCGGCTTCGAAGGCGTCGAGGTCGACGGTGCCGTCATACATTTGTTCAGCGGTGCGGGGGTGGATGACCACTTCGCTGAGCGGATATTTATTGAGCACGGGGATGAGTGCCATCAGCTCGGACGGGTCGGAAACACCAAGACGAACTTTTACGGATATGCGGCAGGGGCTGCGGTCGCACACCTGGTCGAGGATGGCGTCGACGGTGTCGGGATAGGGTAGCAGACCGGAGCCGCGCCGTTTTTTGCGGATGGGTTTGTGCGGGCAGCCGAGGTTCCAGTTGATTTCGTTGTAGCCGAGATCGTGCAGCGCAATGGCCATCTGCACAAAGTCGTCGGCTTTGTTGCCGATCAGCTGCGGGATGAGCGGTAGGCCGGAGTGGTGTTCGGGCAGCACATCCTTCAGCAGCTTGGGATTGATCCTTTCCGCGCCGACGGTTGAAATGAACGGGGCCATTTCGATATCCAATCCCTGGAAGTGACGGACGAACGCCTTGCGGTAGTGCATCGTCGTTATGCCGCGCATCGGTGCTAGAACAAGGATTGGACTGGAGTTGTTCATCTTGGAGCACGGCTGGAATGCCCGCGAATATCCCTGAAAACTAAAAACAGTGAATCTACAGTTTTACGATAACGATGCAATCGAATTTATAAATACGGGCAACTTGGAACAAGATCTAAATATATGCAGACCAGTAGATTGTAGAAGACCATGATCTTTATCTGTGCTACCCTGAAAGTAGTTAAGCTGGAGCATGGATTGGATGCCCATGGGGTTGGTGCTTCAGGTCGAACCCACTACAGAAGGAGAATGGTCATGCTCGTATCGGAACGGGAACAACTTCGCGATAATCTTGAAACGTGGATAGAGCAATACGGCTCCAACCGCAGTGCGCTGATTCCGGTGCTGGAGGAGGTGCAACGGAAGTATGGCCACATTTCAGAATATGTCATGCAGGTGGTGGCGGACATTCTGGACATCCATCCCGTGGAAGTGGACAGCGTGGTCTCCTTCTATAGTTTTCTCGGGCACAAGCCCAAGGGCCGCTTCATTGTTCGCCTTTGCCGCACGATCTCGTGCGAGATGCAGGCGAAGGCGCGGGTTGCGCAACAACTGGAAAACGATTTGGGCATCCAGTTCGGGGAAACCACCGCGAACGGGAACTTTACGCTGGAGTGGGCCAACTGCCTGGGCATGTGCGACCAAGGGCCGGCACTGTTGGTGAATGAACGGATCTATACCCAGGTGACCCCGGAGACGGTACACGATATCCTCGAGGAGTGCCGAAGCACATTCGGCGTCTACGCACCCACCTCCCAGACGGTGATGGACGTCCAGAGTACGGATACGAGTAAAATGACGTTCATCGGGGTGGATGGCCGAATTGGGTTGGATCGTGCGATGGAGATGGAACCGAAGTCGATAATCGAAGCCATTGACGATTCCGGGTTGAAAGGGCGCGGTGGCGCAGGCTTTCCAACAAGCCTTAAATGGAAGTTGGCGGCGGAGGTGGACGATGAACAGAAATATGTCGTCTGCAATGCCGACGAGGGAGAACCCGGCACGTTCAAGGATCGCGTGATTCTCACCGATTTCCCGGATTTGATGTTCGAGGGCATGACGGTTGCCAGCCGCGCGATCGGCGCGAGCAAGGGAATCGTCTATCTGCGCGGCGAATACACCTATTTACGCGCGCGTCTGGAGGACAAGCTGGAGGAGCGTCGACGGGACGGCCTGCTGGGGAGCAATGTGGCGGGAGTGCAGGGATTTGACTTCGATATCGAAATCCGCATGGGCGCCGGAGCCTATGTTTGCGGCGAGGAGACGGCATTGATCGAATCGCTCGAAGGCCAGCGCGGCGAACCGCGCAACCGTCCACCGTTCCCCGTGAACACGGGTTTCATGGGCCACCCCACCATCGTCAATAATGTCGAAACCTTTGCATGGGTTTCCTGCATTCTGGTCAAGGGAGCCGATTGGTTCAGGAAAATCGGTACCGAAACATCAACCGGGCTCAAGCTTTTCAGCGTATCCGGCGATTGCCGGAAGCAGGGGGTTTTCGAGTTCCCGCTGGGTATAAGCATCCGTGAGCTTCTGGAAAAGGTGGGCGGAGAAGACGCCAAGGCCGTACAGGTGGGTGGCGCGGCCGGGCATTGCATTCCAGCCAGCGAATTCGACCGCGCAATTGCGTTCGAGGATCTGGCCACCGGCGGATCGATCATCGTTTTTGGCCCGGAAAGGGATATGCTGGAAGTAGCGCAGAACTTCATGGAGTTTTTTGTGGATGAATCCTGCGGCCAGTGTACGCCTTGTCGGGAGGGGAATATCCGGTTGCTCGAGGGCATTGAAATGCTGGAGGCGGGGCAGTGCTCCATGAAGTATCTACGGGAGCTGTGCAATCTGGGTGAAACCATGCAGATGGCCTGCAAGTGCGGTCTGGGACAATCCAGCCCCAACGCTTTTCTATCCATTATCGATCACTTCAAAGATGAAATCATGGGGCGCGTTTCAGTCGCCTGCTAAGGAAAGGAGCCATTATGTCCAATCTACTCGAAAAAAATACATCGCGCGCGCCGGCTAGCCTATGTGTTCAAAAAGCAAACCCCTCGCGGAGCGGTGTGGATGCGACCGTGGAGGTCGCACTGCATATAGACGGCAAGGAAGTCACGGTGGCTTCCGGTACAACAATATTGGAGGCGGCCCGGAAAATCGGGATACGCATTCCCACCCTCTGCTACCACGAAGATCTTTGTGTGGCCGGAGTTTGCCGGATCTGCGTCGTCGAGATCGAAGGGCGGAAGCATCTCGAAGCGTCCTGTGCCTATCCCATCATGGCCCCCATCGAAGTGCGAACCCATACCCGGAAGGTGCGAATGGCTCGACGGCATATTCTCGACCTGATGCTCTCGGAGCACTATGGCGAATGCTATGCCTGTTTCCGCAACAACAACTGCGAACTCCAGGCGCTTGCCCAGGAATACGGCGTGGACTTTTTCCGCTTCGGCCATCCCGAAAAACCGCGCTACAAAGTAGACCGTTCCAGCCATAGCGTGATCCGTGACATGGATAAATGTATCCTTTGTCGACGCTGCATTCGGACCTGCATCGACCTGCAGGAGGTCGGCGTGCTCGAAGTCGATAACCGCAGTTGCGATTCCAAGGTTGTTACCTTTGGTGACAAGCCGCTGGGCGATGTCATCTGCATCAACTGCGGACAGTGCATCAACCGCTGCCCGACCGGTGCGCTACGAGCCAACGACCCTACAGACGATGTGTGGGCCGCCATCGACGACCCGTCGAAGCATGTGGTCATCCAGACGGCACCGAGTCCCCGCGCGGGCATCGGCGAATGCTTCGGGCTGGAGCCCGGGGTGCCCCTCACCTTCGAGATGAACACGGCCCTGAAGGAGTGCGGGTTCGACAAGGTGTTCGATACAAACTTTGCGGCCGACCTAACCATCATCGAAGAGGGAACGGAACTGCTGCTTCGGCTCCACAAGGCCTTGGTGGAAAAGGATAGCTCCACCGCGCTTCCGCAGTTCACCAGCTGTTCGCCGGGCTGGGTCAAATACCTGGAGCATTTCTACCCGGAATACATCCCCAACCTCTCCACGGCCAAAAGCCCGCAGCAAATGTTCGGAGCGGTTATTAAGACCTACTATGCCGAGCTCAACAACGTGGATCCCAAGGATATCGTCACCGTGGCGCTCATGCCGTGCTCCGCCAAGAAGTTCGAGTGCAACCGCCCGGAAATGTGCGACAGCGGGTTCAAGGACATTGATTATGGCCTCACAACGCGCGAGCTGGCCCAGATGATCAGCGAGGCGGGGATCGACCTGCCCGCCATGCCCAAGTCCGACTTCGACGACCCGTTCGGAACGGCCACGGGGTCGGGCGTGATCTTCGGTGCCACCGGCGGCGTGATGGAAGCGGCCCTGCGCAGCGTCATCGAACTCGTTTGCGGCATCAAGGTGGAGGATCTGTTCGAGCACGCCGACATCATCCCCGTGCGCGGATTCGAAGGCATACGCTTCATGGATCTACCCATCACCAAGGTGGGTCCCGTTCCTGAATTGCTCGGGAACCTGATCGACGATTGGAGTTGGCTGGAGGGGGTCACCCTCAAGGTGGCCGTGGCGCATGGAACGGCCAACGCCAAGAGGGTTATGGAAGATATCAAGGCCGGTGGCAGGTGCAGCGAATGTCACTTCATCGAATTCATGGCTTGTCCGGGCGGGTGCCTGGGCGGCGGCGGCCAACCCATCCCCACCAGCCCGGCAATTCGCGAGGCTCGCGCAAAAGCCATCTACGCGGAGGATGCCGCCTACGAAATCCGCAAGTCCCATGAGAATCCGGCGATCACGAAAATCTATGGCGAATTCCTGACGGACGGTCCCTGTGGCCAGGCCAGCCACAAGCTGCTGCACACCCACTACATGCCAAGGGGGAAATATATCGTCTAGGCGCGGGAGAGGTACTTGCGCTCGCGGGTGTCGACCTTGATGGTATCGCCCGGCTCGATATATTCCGGCACCTGCACAATCAAGCCCGTGGTCAATGTGGCGGGTTTGGTGCGGGAGGTCGCCGAAGCGCCTTTCATGGCCGGGGGGCATTCGACGATCTCGAGTTCGATGGTGTCGGGCATGCGCAACGTCAGTACTTTGCCTTCGGAAATCAGCGCGATGATGCCTTCCATATCCTCGACAAGGAAGGGGAGGCACTCTTCGATATCATCTTTGAAGAGCTCGAATTGCTCGTAGTTTTCTAGATCCATGAAGGCGTAGCGGTCGCTATCCTGATAGAGATATTGCACTTGTTTGGAGTCGAACGAGGCTTCTTGCAGAGCATCGTCACCACGATAGGTCATATCGACCTTCGCCTTGGTGGAGACATTGCGGAAGCGCACCTTGTAGATGGTTGTTCCGCCGCGCGCTGTGGGGGATTGCGAAGAGATTTTTTGGATAATGTGCGGGGTGCCGTCGATGTCGATGATGGATGACTTCTTTAAATCACAGGCCTTAATCATGAAATTCTCCTTGGGTTGGAACCGCGGAATATCGCCGAACGGCGTATGTTTTTCAAGAGATTTGAATCGTGACGATTGATGATTGATTCACGCCTCATCCTCTGTTGATCATGGCGGCGGAGAAGCCGGCGCCGAAGCCGTTGTCGATGTTGACGACGGTAATGTTGGGCGCGCAGGAGTTGAGCATGGTCAACAGTGGCGCGAGGCCGCCGAGGTGCGAGCCATAGCCGACGGAGGTCGGGACTGCAATGACGGGGCAGGGGGCCAACCCGCCGACAACGGAGGGTAGCGCACCTTCCATTCCGGCAACGGCAACGATGCAGCGGGCGCTTTGGATTTTGTCGGTGTGCGCCAGCAGGCGATGGATGCCCGCAACACCGGCATCGTAGATGCGCTCGACGTTTGCTCCGGAAATCGACGCCGTCACGGCGGCTTCCTCGGCAACGGGTATGTCGGCCGTTCCGGCGGTGATCACCAATACGCTTCCGGTCTTTTCGCGCGGTTTCTTTTCAAGAGTGATGGTGCGGCCGGGTTCGTTGTAGGCAAGGCGATCATCGAGTTTCTTTAGTCTGGAAAATAGATCTGGTTCGGCGCGGGTCAGCAGGATGTTGTTGTTGTGTTTTTCCAGCGACTGGAAGATTTTTTCGACTTGTTCGTGGGTCTTGCCTTGGCAAAAGACGACTTCGGGGTAGCCGGTTCGCAGCGCGCGGTGGTGGTCGACCTTGGCGAACCCCATGTCCTCGAACGGGAGTTGTTTGAGTGTGGAGAGGGTTTCCGGTAGGTCGACCTCCCCCTTCTTGAAACGGGTGAGCAGGTGGACAAGCTTGTCTATTTCCATGGTGGTGTTCTCGGTAGCAGGGTTTTAAATTCGTGGTTGAGTTGTTGCTGGTATTCTTCAGTGAAACCGCCGGAGAGGAATTTCGGGTAGGCCTCGTCGAGAAACCGCTTCCAGCTTTCCGTTTCGTGGCCGGGGTTGATGGGGTAGAAATTGCAGCCGATGGCCTGTGCCGTGGCAAGGTCGCCGGGGGCGTCGCCGATCATCAGGATGGCATGGGCGGGATAGCGATCCACGGCAGCCATCGTGAAGTGGTCGATCTTGCTGCCCAGTTCCGGGCCGGCGATGACGGAAACGTATTTGGCCAGATCGTCGCGATACCAGTCCTTGAGCAGGGCGATGGCCTGTGTTTGGGAAATGACAATGGCGTCGGAGGTTTCGGAGATTCGCTTTAGCGCCTTTTCCGCGCCCGGGAAAGGCGGCGGGTCAGGCATGGTGGAGTCGATGCTCTCGTTCAACTCAACGCTCCACTCGTGGGCTTTGGCAAGCAGGTCGCTGCCGGTGCGCTCCGCTTCGGCCTTGATGGTTTGATTGCTGAGCGGCAGTCCTGAATCGCAGTAGGTGCGCAGGTCTCTCGGATCGGGCAGGGTGGCGCTGTTGCTCGCTTCCGGCCAGTCGTTGAGCAGCTCGAAGGTCTTGCAGAGACCAAGAAAGCGATTGAGTCCACGGTACGTCGAGTAGAGGTAGGTAAACTCGGCGGCCGCGCGAACCTGCGGTTCGATGGATTCTAGTTTCCAGTGCCGGATAATCGCCGGATGGAAAAAATCCTTCTGCTTGATCTCCATGGTGTCGAAGATGCACCCGTCGGAGTCGACTCCGACAAACGTATCGAATTTGGGCAGAAAGTTGATGAGGTCGTCTTTGATAAACTCTTTCATAATCGACGGAAACAGTAGGGCGGGGTGCCGGAGCGGTCAAGCATTCAGGAATGCTGGGAGGCGTGGCGTTATGGAATTAAAACATATCACACCCTGCAGGGTGTGATATGTTAAATTAAAGAATACCCAATAAATACAGGGAATATAGACGACCACACCCTGCAGGGTGTGATCGGTTAATGAAGCATCGGTGATCAGGAACTTAATTGTGTGGCGAGGTTTTTCTTTCCATTTTTTTGTCGTATCACTCTCATGTGTGCGATAAATTCCGCTCCTATATTACTAAATCCGCATAAACGAATGGAGTTTCCGTTATGAGCAAAATCCGTGTTGATCATGTTTTTACTTCCGAGTCGGTGTCCGAAGGGCATCCAGACAAAATTTGCGACCAGATTTCCGATGCGATTCTTGATGCCTGCCTGGCGCAAGACTCGAAAAGCCGTGTGGCATGCGAAACACTGACCACGACGAATTTGGTTGTCAATGCGGGTGAAATCACCTGTGGCGGCTGGGACAAGGTCGATCCGGAAGCGATCGCCCGGGAAGTGGTGCGCGATATTGGCTATGACCGCGAGGAGCTTGAATTTTGTTCCGAGACCTTTGAATACATCAACCGCCTGCACGGGCAGTCGCCTGACATTTCGCAGGGCGTGACCGAGGGCGAAGGCCTTTTCAACGAGCAGGGTGCTGGCGACCAAGGCATGATGTTTGGCTATGCAAGCAATGCCACCAAAGAACTAATGCCCGCACCGATTGCCTACAGCCATCGCCTTCTCGACGAACTCCAGAAAATCCGCAAGGCCGGTACCCTTCCGTATCTGCGTCCCGATTCGAAGTCGCAAGTGTCCGTCCTGCATATCGACGGAAAGCCGGTTGCCATTGACACGGTGGTGGTTTCGCACCAAACCGACGACGTTTCGCTGGAGCAGATTCGCGAAGACCTCGTGCAGGTCTGCAAGGATGTGCTGGCACCGACGGGCCTGCTGAAGGAGGATACCGAATACTACATCAACCCGACGGGCAAGTTTGTGATCGGCGGGCCGCACGGCGACGCCGGGCTGACGGGCCGCAAGATTATCGTGGATACCTACGGCGGCGTTGGTAGCCATGGCGGGGGCGCGTTTTCCGGAAAGGATCCGTCGAAAGTCGACCGCTCTGCGGCGTACTATTCACGCTATGCCGCCAAGAACATTGTCGCCGCCGGCCTGGCGGACAAGTGCGAGATCCAAGTGGCTTATGCGATCGGTGTTCCGAAGCCGCTGAGCATCAATGTCGATACCTATGGTTCCGGCAGGGTGGACGACCACTTGATCGAGGAGGTGCTCAAGTCAGGCGAGATTTTCGACTTCCGTCCGGGTATGCTGATTGCCGATCTCGGCCTGCTGACGCCGAACGGCTGGAGCTATCGCGATTCCGCGGCATACGGCCACTTTGGCCGTCCGCAGTTCCCGTGGGAAAAGACCGATAAGATCGATGCGCTCCGCGCCGCTCTCAACCTGTAGCAAGAGAAAGCGAATAAAACACCAAAGTTGCGGCGCGCATAAAAAACCCCTTTAAAATTGAATTTTAAAGGGGTTAGAAGGTGGTGGTGGGGGATGGATTCGAACCATCGAACTCTAAGAGGGCAGATTTACAGTCTGCTGCGTTTGACCGCTTCGCTACCCCACCGTTTCCAATAAAGGAGCGCATAACTTACCCGAATTTTCCGGTTTGTCTACTATCATTTTCGGGAAAATTACGCTAAATCTGTCTCCGTCATGAACGCTTCGACAAAACCGATTATCTGCTGCGGGTTTACGCCGTGTATCCAGCGTATTCTTGAATTCAAAGCCGTCGAAAAGGAATCGGTGAACCGTGCCTCGCGCGTAACCATCGGTATTGGCGGCAAGGGCGCGAACACGGCGCGGATGGTGACGCAGCTGGGCGGATCGCCGGAACTGGTCGGCTTTGCGGGCGGCGCGAACGGGCGGTTGCTCGAAGAGTTGCTGACGCAGGAGCGGGTGCGCTTCGAGCATGTGCAGACGGCGGGTGAAACGCGCATCTGCCAAACGCTGATCGAGGAGGGCAACCCGGAAACCACCGAGCTGGTGGAGGAAATGCCGTCCATCACTCCCCGCGAGTGGAAACAGATGGTTGCGCTGTTTGGTTCTCTGGAGCTGTCGGGTTCCGTGGTTGCCATCTCCGGAAAACTTCCGGCGGGAGCGCCGGTCGATGCCTATGCGCAGATTGTAAAAATGGTGGCGGAGCAGGGCGGGCGCGTAATTCTCGATGCACCCGGCGATCCGCTACTGCTGGCGCTGGAGCACAACCCGTCCATCGTCAAGATCAACGATGCCGAACTGTTGCAGACGGTGGGTGACGCCGACCTGCCGACGGCCTGCCGCGAATTGATTAAGAGCGGCGCGCAGTCGGTGCTGATTACCCGCGGAAGTCGCTCCGTCTTTTTTGTGAATGAGAAGGAAACGCTCGAAATCTTCCCGCCAAAAATCGCGGCGGTCAATCCCGTTGGTAGCGGCGATGCCGTGACGGCTGGAATGGCTTTTGAGCTGAGCCGGGGAAAGGACGTTTCCGAAGCGATCATCACCGGCATGGCCTGCGGTGCGGCCAACGCGCTAAACCTGCTCTCTGGTTTTCTTAAGCTTGACGATGTCGAACGATTGCGCAACGAGGTGCGGCTGGGGAAGATTTAACGTCGGAGGGCTCGTTCTCCGGCGGTAGACACACCACCAGCATCATGGTATGCCAATGGTGAAGCGACCATCTCCGCGTTGCTTCGATGGGACTACATAGAGCCTGGTACCTTTGAGTGGGTTTTCGGATCGTCTTGGATTTAGCTTTTTGGCTGGCCGCTTCGGGGGCGTCGAGGTCGGGCTTTGCCGGACGATTCTCCGGGAGATGCCAGTTCCCATCGAGTTTTTGCACACCGGGTCTTTTGAGGGGACTGGCTTGGACTGGATTATGCCGCGTCGGCGAATTCGGCTTCGAACTCGGCGCGTTTTTGCAGTAGGCAAAACCCTTCATCTTCGAGCTTTTCCCTCGGGAATGGATTCAGCAATGCGTTCATGGTGCGGAATGGTAGCAGAGCGTGCGGGGCGATGGATCTTTCGCCAAGCGTTTTATCCGGGCATTTTTTAGGTTGAACCCCGGCCTTCCATACGTATTCTATGCGGCGAATATAGAGGCAGGAGAGGACATGAAAATATGGGTGGCACGGATTCCGGAAGAGGGATCGCATTTTGAAGGGGACGATCCGGGAGCGATCCTGGAGCTGGAAAACGACCCGTTTTGCAGGGTCGAAGGGGATGTCCATTATACGCTGGATGCCCAGCACATTTCGGACGAACTGGTCGTGCGCGGATCGCTGTCGGTTTCCCTCGGTTTGAAGTGCGCAAGATGTTCGGATTTTTTCTCGACAACCGTGGTCGATTCCGGTTTTCTGCGCGCTTATCCCGCCTCTGAAGATACGGATTTCGTGGATATTACGGAGGATATGCGGGAGGAACTTTTGCTGCATGTTCCGGGTTTTCCGGTCTGTAGCGAGGAGTGCAAGGGGTTGTGCGCGCAATGCGGCGCCAACCTGAATAGGGGTTCGTGCAGTTGCACGGCAGGGGATCGGCCAAACCCGTGGTCGGCGCTGGATAGTTTGAATTTATAGAGTCGAAGGAGGATTGCGATGGCAGTTCCAAAGAGAAAAACATCGAAGAGCAGAACCGCGAGCCGCAAGGCTCAGAACACGAAAAAGCCTATTTCACGCGCTTCCAGCTGCGCACAGTGCGGTGCGCCGCAACTGTCCCACCATGCCTGCCCGAGCTGCGGGTACTATAATGGACGCCAGGTTCTGACCGTCGCTTCGGAAGACTAGGCTCCCATGCGTATCTCGATCGATGCGATGGGGGGAGACTATGCCCCCCGCGAGATTGTTAAAGGAACGCTTCAGGCCGCTGAGCAACTCCAGGACATTGAAAAGCTGTTTCTGGTCGGTAATGAATCCGCCATTCAGGCTGAGCTCAAAAAACACAAGGGTCCCATACCTTCGTGCATTGAGGTCGTACATGCCTCCGAAGTGGTGGAAATGGGCGAATCCCCCGCCGTGGCCATTCGCCGCAAAAAGGATTCATCCATTGCTCGCTCGATCGAGCTGGTGAAGGACGGCAAGGCGGATGCCATCTTTTCGGCCGGGAATACCGGTGCGGCGGTGGCCGCTGCCACGCTGAAGCTTCGGACGCTCGAAGGCGTCACCCGCCCGGCCATCGCAACCGTCATGCCGACCCCCAAAGCTCCATTCGTCCTGCTCGACGCCGGCGCCAATCCCGACAGCACGCCGGAAATGATCCAGCAGTATGCGGTGATGGGTTCCATCTATTCGCGGGAAATCCTCGGCGTTGAAAACCCGAGCGTTGGCCTGCTGAGCATTGGCGGAGAGGCGGCAAAAGGCAACGAGACCACCAAGAGGAGCTTTGGCCTGCTGGAGCAGACGCATCTTAACTTTATTGGCAATGTGGAAAGCCGCGACCTCTACGGCGGAAAGGTCAGCGTGGCCGTGTGCGATGGCTTCGTCGGCAACGTGGTCCTGAAAACCAGCGAGGCGGTTGCCCGCATGATTTCCGATTGGCTCAAAACCATGTTCCGCGCCAACCCGCTCCGGATTCTGGGCGCCCTGCTTTCCCGCGGGGTCTTCAAGGAGATGAAATCGCATGCCGACCCGGCGAACCATGGCGGCGCACCGCTCCTCGGTGCGAACGGAGTGGTCATTATCGGTCATGGATCCTCAAACGCGCTGGCCACCTTCAACGCCATCCGCGTGGCGTCCGAAGCGGTGGATCACGACTTAAACCATTTGATTGAAGCTGAGCTAAAGCGTATAAACGCCGGAACCTAGTATTTTCACGAGACGCGATTTATGGATCTGCCCCGCACAGTTTCAATTATTGGAACCGGATCGTATGTGCCTGAAAAGGTGCTTACGAACCAGGACCTCGAAAAGATGGTCGAAACATCCGACGAATGGATCTATTCCCGAACGGGCATGCGCGAACGGCATATTGCCGCCGCCGGCCAGGCCACGTCGGATCTCGGAACGGGGGCCGCCATGGCGGCCTTGGCCGATGCCGGGATCGAGGCCGGCGAACTCGATCTGCTGATCGTCGCGACGCTCTCGCCCGATATGTTTTTCCCCAGCACCGCCTGCTTTGTGCAGGAGAAGATCGGTGCCAAGAACGCCTTTTGCTACGACCTTGGCGCGGCCTGCTCGGGCTTTCTCTATGCGCTGGACAATGCCAAGAACCAGATTGCCAGCGGCGCAGTGAAAACCGCACTGGTTATTGGCGCGGAAAAAATGAGCACGTTCATCGACTGGGAAGACCGCGGAACCTGCATCCTGTTCGGCGATGGTGCCGGCGCGGCGGTGCTGCAGGCCGGTGGCGAAGGCCGCGGCATCATGAAGTCGGTCATGGGTTCCGATGGCTCCCTTGCGGATCTGCTCTGGACGCCGGGCGGAGGCAGCCGAAACCCCATTTCGCACGAGATGATCGACCAGCGGCAGCAATATCTAAAGATGCAGGGGCGCGAGGTGTTCAAGCACGCCGTTGTCCGCATGACCGAAGCGGTGGTTCAAGCCTTGGAAAAAAACGATATCGGCGTGGACGAAATAAAATGCTTCATCCCGCATCAGGCCAATATCCGCATTATCGATGCGATTGCCAAGCGGCTTGGAATTGCCGACCGGATCTATACGAACGTCGAAAAATATGCCAACACCTCGTCGGCCGCGCTGGCGATTGCGCTGGACGAAGCGGTTAAGGATGGAACCATCCAGAAGGGCGACCTCGTCGCATTGACCGTCTTTGGCGGTGGCTTTACATGGGGTGCAAACGTACTGGAGTGGAACAAACAATGAAAAGGGCAATTATTTTTCCAGGGCAGGGGTCGCAGGTGGTTGGCATGGGGAAGGATTTCGCGGAGGCGATTCCCGAATGCAAGGCCCTGTTCGACCAAGCCAACGAAATCCTCGGCTACGATCTTGAAAAAATCTGTTTCGAGGGGCCGCAGGAAGAGCTGAACAAATCAAACCACGCGCAGCTCGGGATCTTCGTAGCCAGCGCGGCGGCTTTCCGGGCGTTGGAAATCAAGCAGCCCGGTCTTGAATATGAACTGCTCGCAGGCCATAGCCTCGGCGAGTGGACGGCCCTCTACGTTGCGGGCGTTGTTGGGTTTGAAGATACGATCAAGATTCTCCGGGCGCGCGGCGAAGCCATGCAAGCCGCCTGCGAGGAAAATCCAGGCGCCATGCTGGCCGTGATGGGCATCGATGGCGATGCGCTGGTGCAGATTTCCGCCGAGGCGGGATGTTTTGTGGCCAACTTTAATTCGCTGGCGCAGACGGTGCTCTCCGGCACGGCCGGGTCGATTGACAAGGCGGAGGAGCTGGTAAAGTCCGCCGGTGCAAAACGGGCGATTCGCCTGCCGGTGGCCGGCGCGTTTCATTCGCCGTTGATGCAACCCGCCGCCGATAAAATGCGCGGTTTCCTTGCCGATATCGGTTTTTCGGAAGAAACGGTTCCGGTGCTTTCGAACGTCACCGCACAGCCGCATGGAAGCACCTCCGTGAAGGACGACATGATCAAGCAGATCACCACCTCGGTACAGTGGGTTGCCCTCATCCAATGGATGGCATCGAACGGAGTGGGGGAGATTATAGAATGCGGGCCAGGCAAGGTGCTGGCGGGACTCATAAAGCGTATTGACAAGACGTGCGCAGTCCGTAACATCGGGCAATTAACAGATCTGGAAAAGGAATAGGAAGAAATTGTGTTTGAATTGAATGATAAAGTGGCTTTGGTGACCGGTGCAGCCCGCGGACTGGGGCAGGCGATTGCACTTAAACTGGCGGAAGCCGGCGCGGATCTCGCGCTGTGCGACCTAAATGAAGAATGGCTCGAAGAAACCGCCGAAAAGGTGAAGGCGCTGGGGCGCCGCGCGGAGTGCTACGGCGTGAATGTCGCCGAAGGCGGGAATGTCACCGCAGGCATCAAGGCCATCGAAAAGGATTTTGGAAAGATCGACATCCTCGTGAACAATGCGGGCATCACCAAGGATGGTTTGATCATGCGCATGAGCGAGGACGATTGGGATGCGGTGCTGAACGTGAACCTCAAAGGAACGTTCCTTTGCACCAAGGCCGTTATGCGCGGCATGATGAAGCGGCGTTCCGGAACCATCGTGAACATCGCTTCGGTGATCGGCCTGATGGGCAACGCCGGCCAGGCCAACTATGCGGCCTCCAAGGGCGGGGTGATCTCGTTCAGCAAGACCGTCGCGAAGGAACTCGCTTCCCGCAACGTCCGCTGCAATGCGGTTGCGCCGGGCTTCATCCGCACGGCCATGACCGATGCCTTGGATGACGAGGTCCAGAATAAGATGAAAGAGCTCATTCCGCTGAGCCGTTTTGGCGAACCGGAAGATGTGGCCAATGTTGTACTGTTTTTGGTAAGTGACGGTTCTGCGTATGTTACGGGACAAGTGATCTCGACATGCGGCGGAATGGTCATGTAGCGTTTGTAAGTGTAAACCTAGAAAAAAGGAGAAATAAAATGGCACTTGAAGATAAAGTAAAAGATATCATTGTTGAGCAGCTCGGCGTTAACGCCGATCAGGTAGTCGAAGGCGCTTCCTTCATCGAAGACCTCGGTGCGGACTCCCTCGACACCGTCGAACTCGTTATGGCTTTCGAAGAAGAGTTCGGTGCTGAAATTCCGGACGAAGACGCTGAAAAAATGACCTCCGTTGGCGGCGTTATCAGCTACCTGAAAGACAAAGGTTTCGGCGAGTAGCCTAGATGTCGGACTAGTCAATGGCCGGAACCGCCCCTTGGGTGTTCCGGCCATTTCAGCTTGGTTTAAACCGAGGAGCGGGAAAAATGAGTCGGCGTGAAGTAGTGGTAACAGGTTTAGGGATTGTTTCGCCCGTTGCGAGCGAGCTCGACCGGTTTTGGGAAGGGATCAAGAACGGCCGGTCGGGAATCGACCATGTCAAAAACGTGGAGAATATCGACCAGTACGCCGTCCAGATTGGCGGCGAAATCCGCGACCTCGAGATTGAGAGGTTCCTCGATAAAAAAGAAGCACGGAAGATGGATCCCTTTTCCATTTGGGGCATGGCGGCCTCTAGTCTGGCCATCGAAGATTCTGGCCTTGATATCCAGACGGTCGATTCGCAACGGGTTGGTGTAATCGCCAGTTCCGGCATCGGCGGCATGCAGTTTATGCAGAACCAGGCCTTCAAGGCCCTGCAGGGCGGGCCACGCCGCATCTCCCCGCAGCTCATTCCCCAGATGATCACCAATATCCTCTCCGGATATATTGCCATCAAATATGGTTTCAAGGGCCCCAATTTTTGCGTCACCAGCGCCTGTGCATCCGGCACGCACTCCATCGGCGAAGCCATGCGCATCATCCAGTATGGCGATGCCGACGTCATGATTGCCGGCGGCTCCGAAGCCTCCCTTGCCATGCTTGCCATCGGCGGGTTTTCCGCGTTGCGCGCCACCAGTCGCCGCAACGACGACCCGCAAGGCGCATCCCGCCCGTTTGACAAGGATCGCGACGGCTTCGTCATGTCCGAAGGCGCTGGCATCCTTGTTCTGGAGGAAAAAGAACACGCCCTCAAGCGTGGCGCCACCATCTACTGCGATGCTTCCGGCTATGGCCGCACCTGCGATGCCTTCCACATCACCGCCCCCTCCGACGAAGCCATCGAGGCGGGTCGCGGCATGTCGCTCGCGATTTCCGATGCCGGGCTCAATCCCGAAGACATCGACTATATCAACGCCCACGGAACCAGCACCCCGCTAAACGACAAGGGCGAAACCCTTGCCATCAAGCGCGCGCTTGGCGAAGACCTGGCCCGCAAGGTAGCCATCAGCTCCACCAAATCCATGACCGGGCACATGCTCGGCGCGGCCGGAGGGGTTGAAGCGGCAATTTGCGCGCTGGCGATCCGCGACAGCATTGCCCCGCCGACCATCAACTACACCACCCCCGACCCCGACTGCGATCTGGACTATGTGCCTAACGAAGCGCGGGAAATGAATATCGATGCTACTCTGAGCAACTCGCTCGGCTTCGGTGGCCATAACGCCACGCTCTGCTTCACCAAAACGAAGTAGCCTTCCAGTATTGGGGAAATAAAAGGCGCTCCGATGCTTCGGGCGCCTTTTTCGTTGTTGGAATAGTTCCAGTCTATTGAAGGATGGAGCGGATGGCGGCGATGTCGGCCTTGATCTGCTCCTTGAGCGCGTCGGCGTCTTCGAAGACCAGGTCGCCGCGGATGTATTCGAGATAGCTGACTTCCACCTGCTGGCCGTAGAGGTCGATGTTTTCTTCGTCGATAAGGTGGACTTCGAGCACCTGCGGCTCGTTTTCGTGGAAGGTGCCGCGGTGGCCGATGTAGGCGGCGGCGTTGTGGAGGCGGTGTCCGACGCGCAGCTTGGCGGCATAGATTCCGCGCGGAGGGAGCATGTCGTTTTCGGGATCAATGTTGGCGGTGGGATAGCCTAGGCTCCGGCCAATCTGTTCGCCGTGCACGACGGTTCCAATGGTGCCGACGGGTTGGCCGAGCATGCCGAGGACATCATCGAAATGACCCAGCTTGACGGCTTCGCGGATACGGGTGCTGGAAATACGCTCGTTTTTCCAGCAGACCGCCGGAAGGGCGGAAAAGAAAATATTTTGTTCGCCGCATAGCTTGGTGAGCAGAGCCGGGTTGCCGGACCGGTTTTTGCCGAACGACCAGTCTTCGCCGACGGAGATGCCCGCGAGTTCGGGGATGTGGGTGCAGAGGTTGTCGAAAAAGACGGCGGGCTCCTGCTTCATGAATTCGACCGTGAAGGGTTGGAGGATGCAGCCGTCGACGCCCATTTCCTGCAGGTGCCGTAGCTGCTGGCCGATGGTGAAGATCAGCGGCGGCGCATGCTCCGGGCTGAGCACCTTGGCGGGGTGGGGGTCGAAGGTGAAGACCCACGCTTCGCCGCCGCAGGCGTGCGCGCGATCGATGGCTATCTGGATTACGGCCCGGTGGCCAATATGCAGCCCGTCGAAGCAGCCCGCCGCAAGAAACACGGGAGTGGTGCGGTCGGAGAATTCTTCCAATGCGTGGATGATTTTCATGAAAAACCTAATCCGTAATGCGTAATTTTGTCGGGCAAGGCAAAGGAGTCAAGAGTTACGCATTACTCGTTACCCATTATAATCATTTTTTCGCCGATGGTTTCGCGGTCGCAGGCGAGGATTTCCTCCATCGTATGTACCTTTTCAATATCCAGGGGGCCGGAGCCAGTGCGCCGCAGGTCGTGCAGGTTGGCACCGACACCGAGATCGTTGCCGAGGTCGTGGGCAAGGGTACGCACGTAGGTGCCTTTGGTGCTTTTGACTCGGAACTGCACGAACGGGTTGTCGAAGCCAGTGATTTCGAAACTGAAGATGTGGATCTTGCGCGGCTCGCGTTCGATCTCCAGACCTTTGCGCGCCATTTTGTAGAGGGGAACCCCGTTCTTTTTGATGGCGGAGACCATGGGGGGAATCTGCTCGATGTCGCCGAGATAGTTCTGGATGGCGGCTTCGACCTGCTCGCGGGTGATGTGCGAGGCGTCCTTTTCTTCGAGCACTTCGCCGTCGCGGTCCTGCGAGCTGGTGGTGATACCGAGGTGGATGGTGCCTTCGTAGGTTTTGTCGCCGCCCATGATGCGGTCGGAGAGTTTGGTGCCTTTCCCGATGAGCAGGACGAGCAGGCCGGTTGCGAGGGGGTCAAGCGTCCCGCCGTGGCCAACTTTGCTGAATTTGAAGTGGTTGCGGATCTTGGCGACGACGTCGTGCGAGGTCCAGTCGGTCGGTTTGTCGACGAGCAGGATGCCGTCGAAGGGGTCGGGTTCGCGGCGTCTACGATTTCTCATCGGGCTTTTCTTCGTCCTTGAAGGCTTCGGGGTTTTCGCGCTCCATCTCGGCCAGCATCGAAAGGATGCGGTCGCCGCCTTCGATGGATTCGTCGAGCACAAAGTGCAGGCGCGGGGTATACTTGAGCTTTACGCGTTTGATCATTAGCCGGATCACCTCTTGCCGGTGGCGGTTGAGGTAGGCGATCATGCGGTCGCGTTCGTCTTCATGCCCGAAGATGGAGATGAAAACGTTGGCGTCGCGCAGATCCGCCGCGCACTCGACGCGCGTGACCGTGACGGCTGCCGTATCGAAGTTCGATCCGGAAAAGTTGCGGTGGATATCCTCCGCAATCTCGCGTTTAAGCAATTCGTTGACTCTGACTAGACGTGGTGTTCCCATAGATGATTCCTTAAAAGGGCGGTACTATAGGCAACCCGCCGGAAAAATCCGCAAAAAAACATGATTTTTTTAACCTGTATTGCCGATCGATAAAACCATAGGATCGCCACTCTTTACGAGGAATGGAAATCTACTTGCTGGAGCATATATGAAACATGTGTTGGTGTCCTTGGTATTAATGGGGGTGTTGCAGTGCGGCGCTGGAGAGATCGTGGTGCTGACGGAAACGCCGGTGGCGGAGTTTGCCCTGCCGGATGGAAGCGTGCTGACCAACGCCTATGTGTGGCGGCGAAGCTCTCAGGGGCTGATGGTCATGCACGATGGGGGAAACTATTTCCTCACCTTTAAGTTGCTGCCGGACGATTGGAAGGCGGTCTATCTGGATCCCCCGACAGAGGACCAACCGATCGTCGCCCAACCCGCCGGGCCGGAGGCCAAGGCGGTGCCCGTTCAGGACCGATATGGGGTCGCAGCCATTCTCGCGGAAATTCCGGACCTCGATGCCGTTGCTCGGGAGTTCTTGCTGGGCGCGGATAGCGACGGGGAGCTGGATCAGAAAATTCTCATGCTCGGGGCGTTGCATAGCCTTCTTGCGGGCAACCGCGACGAGGCCAAGCGTTTCGTGCTCTTCCTCGAGGAAAAGGAATATGAACTCGATGAGGTTGATCGCGAGTTGCTTTTTCGTCCATGCGCAAATTGCGGGGGCGACGGGCACTTGAACAAAACCTGTAAAACCTGCAATGGCTCGGGTAAATGCCCGCGTTGCGAAGGGGAGGGTACCCGGAAATCAGGTTTTGATGATGCGCGGATGCACTGCACCACTTGCCGTGGAACAGGGGATTGCCCGCGTTGCAAGGGTGCTGGCGAGTTTACGCCCCCTTGTCCAAAATGCAAGGGTGTGGGAAAGGTGGTGAATCGGCAATATTGTGAAATCCTGCGGGATCGTATTGTGCGCGAGGTCAATGCCGTGGCCACGCCGGAGCGATGGGTGGCCGTGACGTCGAGTGCCTCGTCGCATATCGACCAGATACTTTCCAAAATCCCCAGCCTCAAGGAGCCTGCGCGGGCCTTCTATCTTTCGGAGGAGTATGGGGGTGGGATGGATACCAATTTGGTGGTGGTCTGTCTCATGCACTCGTTTCTGGAGGAGGATTTCCAGGAGGCTGAGCGCTTCAACCGAATGTTGGATGTGCTGTTTCCCGACGCCGAAGTGCTGGATGCCGGGAAATACCTGAAGCCGTGCGGGAAGTGCGCGGCAACCGGATGGACCCAGCGGGACTGTCGAAGCTGCGGGGGGAGCGGCAAATGCTCCCGTTGCGAGGGTTTGGGAGAACGCACCCCGGAGATCGACGACAGCAAAGTCCATTGTACCACATGCCGGGGTTCTGGGAAATGCACCCGTTGCCAAGGCAAAGGTGTAATACAATTCACGTGCCAGTCCTGCAAGGGACGGGGCCGCGCTCTTGAGCGGCAACGTACCGAAATCAAGCTCGGGCTGCTCGTGGATCGCCTAAACGAATTCTATGATGAGCGATGAATCAATATTTCCGGTTCACAAGGTAGTTTGCGATGTCCTGAAGGATTGCGGTGTCGTACCGCACGGAATCGAGTGAAACAAGGGCTTCGCGGGTGAGCTCGGCAACCGTCGTTTTGGCCATATCCATGCCGTGGACGGCCGGGTAGGTCATTTTTCGTTGTTGCTGGTCCGATCCGGACGGTTTTCCGAGGACTTCATCGGTGGAGATTTCATCGAGGATGTCGTCTTCAATCTGGAATGCCAGACCGATTTTTTCACCAAACGTCGTGAGGCTTTCCAGTTCGGCGCTGTTGGCGCCCCCAATTATCGCACCCATGCGGACGGATGCCCGGATGAGACTGGCCGTTTTGTTCATGTGGATAAATTCAATGAGGTCGGCATCAGGGTCGCGACCCTCGGCGGCCAAGTCCTCCACTTGTCCGGCAACGACCCCGAGCGAACCCGCCGCCTTGGCGAGTTCCAGCGATAGTTGCGGATCGCCGTTTTCGGCAAGGATCTGGAAGGCATGGATCAATAGCGCATCGCCGGTGAGTATCGCAGTGGCTGCGCCAAACTTGACGTGGCAGGTGGACACGCCTCGGCGCAGGTCGTCATTGTCCATGCAGGGCAGGTCGTCGTGCACGAGGGTAGAGCAGTGGTAGAGTTCGGTGGACACGGCAGGGAGCAGTGCCTGGTTGGTTTCCGCGCCGCACGCCTCGGCAACCGCAATGCATAGGATCGGACGGATTCGTTTTCCGCCGTTGAGTACGCAATAGTGCATGGCTTCATGGAGCACCGCAGGCCGGGTGTCCGCGGCGGGCAGGCAGTTTTTCAGGGTAGACTCGATCAGCTCTTGCTTCTCTTTGAGGTATTTGTAGATCATGGTCACTCACTCGGGTTTTCAATCGCCAATTCAACGCGTCGATACGCGAATAAAACGGCATTGTGTATAGGGGAAATTCCATGGTTTGGAAAACAAGAAAGCAGGGTTTCCCCCGAATCGCTCGCGATCATGGTCGACGATCCGCGATTAAGGGCTAATAAACAAGCGGTTGCCTTGACTCTGTTTCCCGCTTTGCTAACAATGCGTTTTTTGTTCCGTACCACTTTTAGGAAACCAAGGAGAAACTAGCATGACCCAGAAAAAATATGTCTACTTCTACGGCGTATCAAAGGAGCTCACGGAAGGCGATAGCAGCATGAAGGCCGTCCTTGGCGGCAAAGGCGCCAACCTAGCCGAGATGGCCAACGCAAACCTTCCGGTGCCGCCCGGACTCACGATTTCAACCGAGGCCTGCGCATACTACTCCAAGACCGGGGGCTCGTTTTCCCCGGAAATGGAAAAGCAGCTCAAGACGCAGCTAAAGAAGCTTGAAACCAACATGGGCAAAAAGCTCGGCGACCCCAAGGATCCGCTGCTCGTATCCGTCCGTTCCGGCGCGGCCGTCTCCATGCCCGGCATGATGGACACCGTTCTCAACCTCGGCCTCACCGACAAATCGGTGCTTGGATTCATTGAACAATGCGGCAACGAGCGCACGGGCTGGGACTGCTACCGCCGCTTTATCGATATGTTTGGCGACGTGGTCATGGGGCCTTATACCGGGCTGACCCACCACGATTTCGAAGTTGAACTCGAAGCCATCAAGAAAAAATACAAGGCGAAGGAAGACACCGACCTGACCGCAGAGCAGCTTAAGGAGCTGGTCGAAACCTATAAGAAGGTCTACCAGAAAAAGGTCAAAAAGCCCTTCCCGCAGGATCCGATCGAACAACTCGACCTTTCCATTCGCGCGGTTTTTGGTTCATGGAACTCCGAACGTGCCGAAAAATACCGCCAGATCAACAAGATTGACGGACTGCTCGGCACCGGCATCAACATCTGCACGATGGTCTTTGGCAATATGGGCAAGGAATCCGGCACCGGAGTGGCCTTCACGCGCGACGGAGGAACCGGCCACAGCAAGCCGATGGGCGAATACCTCATCGACGCGCAGGGCGAGGATGTCGTGTCGGGCATCCGAACCCCGATGCATCTCGACGATATGCCCAGCGAGGAGTCTCCCGTATGGAAAAAAGCCTACGCCGACCTCCAGAAGATCATGGCGCGCCTCGAGAAGCACTACAAATACCCGCAGGACGTCGAGTTCACTGTGCAGGAAGGCAAGCTCTTCATGCTGCAGACCCGCAACGCAAAACGCACCGGTTTGGCGGGCATCCGCTGGGCCGTTGAAATGGCCACCGGCAAGGATTTCTACACCGGTGAAAGCCAGTCGAAAATCTTGACGCAGAAGGAAGCCCTTATGACGCTTTCCGGCGACGACCTCGAACAGCTTCTCTTCCCGGTCTTCGATATCGCGGCCGAAAAGAAAGCCAAAGTCATCACGGCGGCTCTTCCGGCCGGTCCGGGTGCCGCAGTCGGCAAAATCGTATTCGAAGCCGAAGTCGCCGAAGCGGCTGTTGCAAAAAATGCCGACGAAAAAGTCGTGCTCGTTCGCCACGAAACCAGCCCCGAGGATGTGGGCGGCATGTGGGCGGCGCAAGGCGTGCTGACCTCCACCGGCGGAATGACTTCCCACGCGGCGGTCGTTGCTCGCGGCTGGGGCAAGTGCTGCATCTGTGGCGCGGGCGACCTGAAGATTGATTATAAAAAGAAAACCGTTACGGTCGGGAAGAAAGTACTCAAGCAGGGCGACTGGATCAGCCTGAACGGCTCCACCGGTGTGGTCTATGACGGCCAGATTCCGACGCAGGTCAGCCCAGTTGTTTCCGCAGTGGTGGATAACAATGCCGCCGCCAAGAAAGACCCGATCTACAAGATGTATGAGCAGGTCTCCAAATGGTCCGATGCCCACCGTACGATCAATGTGCGTACCAACGCCGATACGCCCAAGGACTCCAAGGCGGCCCGTTCGTTCGGAGCCGAGGGTATCGGTCTCTGCCGCACCGAGCACATGTTCTTTGAAGGCGACCGCATCTGGGCCATCCGCGAATTTATCCTTGCCGAGGACGAAAAAGCCCGCAAGGCTGCGCTGGCCAAGTTGCTCAAGCATCAGCAGAAGGACTTCGAAGGCATCTTCAAGGCCATGGACGGCTTGCCGGTAACGGTTCGCCTGCTCGATCCGCCGCTGCACGAATTCGTGCCGAACACCAAAAAAGACCAGCAGGAAATGGCCAAGCGCCTTGGCATTCCGTTGAAGAAGGTGACGGATCGCGTGCAGGAGCTGCACGAGTTCAATCCGATGCTCGGGCACCGTGGCTGCCGCTTGTCGATCACCTTCCCGGAGCTCTGCGTCATGCAGACCCAGGCGATCATGAGGGCGGCCTGCAAGGTGGCCAAGGCGAAGAAGCCGGTCAAGGTGCTGCCGGAAATCATGATTCCGCTCATCGGCACCAAGGCCGAGCTCGATTTCCTCGAAAAGATCGTTCGCGAAAACGCCGAGGCTGTCATCGCCAAGACCGGCGTCAAGGTGAAGTATCTCGTTGGCACCATGATCGAGATTCCGCGCGCGGCATTAACCGCCGACGAAATCGCCGAGACCGCCGAGTTCTTCAGCTTCGGCACCAACGACCTCACGCAGATGACCTTCGGGTACAGCCGCGACGACATCGGAACATTCCTTCCGGACTATCTCAACGAGAAGATCCTGCCATCCGATCCGTTCCAGCATCTCGACCAGACTGGTGTTGGCCAGTTGGTTAAGATGGGGGTTCGACTGGGTCGTGAAACCCGACCAAAGCTCAAGTGCGGCATCTGCGGCGAACACGGCGGAGATCCCGAAAGCGTGAAGTTCTGCGTCAAGGTCGGTCTCAACTATGTGAGCTGCTCGCCCTACCGCGTGCCGATCGCCCGCCTCGCTGCCGCCCAGGCCGCGATCAAAGGCTAGTACAATGTAAAACATAATTCTTCGTATATGTCCTGATATATGGCAGCCTG
>CBDVCB010000020.1:0-36381 GCA_965372395.1 uncultured bacterium | reverse complement strand
AGGGTGCCGGACGCCCTGGATTGCTACTCGAACTTTCCCCCAACGGCGGCTTCGCCATCGGTGCGGAAATCGACATCAGCAGGATCATCGTGATGATCGTGGATTTCAAGGGAAAGATGCTCTGGGAAGAGTCCACCCAGATCAACCCCGCGCAGCCGCAAGACGAAATTATCGCCATGGCCGAGCAACTTGTGCAGGGCGCATTGGACTGGGGCGCGGGGGAAAGCCTTAAACCGCTCGGCATCGGAGTTGGCCTCGCCGGACTGGTGGATGCCGAAGCAGGCAACCTGACCTATGCCCCGACACTCAACTGGAAAAACGTCCCTCTCAAATCGATGTGGGAAGAAAAATTTGGTTTGACCGTCCATCTCGACAACGAAGCCAACACGGCAGCATTGGGCTACTATGCCTATGCCGACCGCTTCAGCGCACGCAACCTCGCCTATCTCAGCATCGGTGTCGGCATGGCCGCCGGACTGATTCTCGAAGGGCACATCTTCCGCGGCAGCGGAGGGTTTGCCGGACAGGCCGGCCACATGAAGATCCGCCCGGATGGCGAGCCGTGCAGCTGCGGCGACCACGGCTGCTGGATCACGGAAGTGGGGTTTCCCGCCCTCGCCCGCAAGACCGGACAACCCGAGATCGCTCTCGAAGATGCCGCCCAGTTGCTTCGCAACAATGACGAAACACTTTGGGCAGTGATCGATGAAATGGCGGAGATGCTCGGCCTTGGCATCGTCAACCTCATCAACCTTTTCAACCTCGACCGCATCATCCTCGGTGGCGCGCTGCGCCCCATCTTGCCATTCATGATTGAAAAAGTCAGGGCAACGGTCGACCAGCGCGCACTGCGGCAACCTCGTGGAAATGTAAAGATCAAGGTTTCCGGCCGCGACGACGACAGCGTATTCGGAGCCGCCTACCTCGTCCTCGAAACCATCATGAACGATCCCGTCCCGCTCGTTCGTTCCCAGCATTATTAACATACCCCCACCCCCATCCATCGCCATTATCGAAGCGCAATAATAGTTTTTGCGGTTACCCGTTGACTCGGATCCGCCAATATTGTTATCTTTAAACACAAATTGGAGTTGTTCGTGAAAATAGGAATTATCGGACTCGGCAACATTGGTCGGGTACATGCAAAAAACATTCAGGATGGATTGGCCGGCAACTGCGAATTGGTTGCGGTTGCGAACCAACCCATCGAATCATTGGAAGAGTTTGAAAAGCAGGGCATCGCTTGTTTCGGCGAGGGAAGCGATCTGATCGAATCGGGACTGGTCGACGCGGTACTGATTGCCCTCCCCACTTTCCTGCACGCGCCGCTCGGCATCCAAGCCTTGGAAGCCGGCCTGCATGTGATGATGGAAAAGCCGCTTGCCTGCCACAAGGCCGAGGCTGAACGGATTCTGTCCGCGCGCCAGCACGATGGCCAGGTGATCGCCCTGATGATGAATCAGCGCGCCAATCCATGCTACGCCAAGCTCAAGCAGTGGATCGGGGAAGGCGCCATCGGAAAGCTCCAGCGTGTTTCGTGGACGATGACGAATTGGTTCCGCCCGGAAATCTACTTCCACTCCAGCGCATGGCGCGCCACCTGGGCGGGCGACGGCGGCGGTGTTTTGATGAACCAGTGCCCGCACAACCTCGATGTGCTCCAGTGGCTCGTCGGCATGCCGGAACGCATCCGCGGCTACTGTTCGTTCGGGAAATACCACGACCTCGATGTGGAGGACGAAGCAACCGCCTACATGGAATTCCCGAATGGCGCGACCGGACTCTTTGTCGCCAGCACGGGCGAAGCACCCGGCGCCAACCGCCTTGAAATCATTGGCGACCGCGGCACCCTGAAAACCGATGGAAGCAAGGCCGTGCTCATGCGCTGTAGCGAATCGGTCGCCGAATTCAGCAAATCAACGGACGAAATGTTTGGCTCTCCCGAAATCACGGAAGAGGTTTTCGAACCCACCGAAGCGGTGAACCAACATGCCATTATCCTCACCAACTTTGTCAAGGCGATCACCGAAGGCGAAACACTGATCACCCCCGCAGAAGAAGGCCTTAAGTCGCTGGAGCTGGCCGGTGCCATGATCTATTCGACGTGGACAGACTCCTCCGTGGAGCTACCGCTCGATGCCGCGGCCTATGAGACCCGCATCAAGCAGGCCGCCGAGGAGTCTACCCCGCGCACCCATCTAAGAACCGCCGCAGAAGTGGATATGTCGAAATCTTTCCGTTAGGAAACCCAGAGAAAAGGAAAAACGATGAGCGAAGAGAACGATCAAAAAGGACTCCCGATGACCAGCAAATGGGATCCTGAAATCCTGGCCAAAGAGGTTGCCGAGCTGGATGCACTCGAAATGGCGCCGCTTGGCAAAAAGGTCAAAGGATATCTCAAGCGTTCAGGACCCGGCCTGCTCCAAAGCGCGATGACGCTGGGCGCAGGTAGCGCAGCCGCTTCGATTGTGGCGGGTGCATACTATGGATATTCCCTCCTGTGGGTCCAGCCGCTCGCCATGTTCCTCGGCATCATGATGCTAGGCGCACTGGGCAAGGTGGTGCTCACAACAGGCGAGCGTCCGTACAAAGCCTTTGGCCGGGAAATCAACAAGCCGCTTATTTTCCTGTGGGCATTGGGCACGGTAATCGCTTCCGTCATTTGGCACTTTCCCCAATATGGATTGGCCGGCGGAGCCGCACGCGATCTAGTCATTCAAATGGGAGGAATCACGGAAAACGCCGATGGATTCACCGGCGTTGGCTACGCCGCCAGCTGGGGCATTGGATTGCTCATCCTCGGCATCAATATCTGCATCACGTGGAACTACGGCAAAGATGCCAAAGGGATCAAAATCTATGAATGGTTCCTGCGCGGCACCATCGCCATCGTGGTCATCATGTTCGGTGCCGTGGTGATCAAGACCGGCATAAAAATGGACCTCCTCAAGGAGTGCAACTTTGGTTTTGGACTCCCGACCACCGCCAAAGGCATAACCACCGTTCTCGGCGCCATCGGTGCCGCCGTCGGGATCAACATGACCTTCCTTTATCCCTATACCCTGCTGGCCAAGGGCTGGGGGAAATCGCATCGCAAACTCATGCGCTGGGATTTGGCGCTATCCATGTTCCTTCCCTTCATCGTTGTAACCTCGCTCATCATCATCGCAATGGCCAACACCGTCTATCCACTGGATCCGTCCACGCCGCTCAAGCCGCTGGATGCCGCACAAGCCCTGGTCAAAACGATGGGGCCGATGGGACGAATCATCTTCGACCTCGGGTTTATCGCCATGACCTGCGGAGCCATCAGCACCCACATGGTCGTCTGCGGATTCACCATCTGCGAAATGTTCGGCCTTGAATACACCACCAAACGCTTCCGCATGTTCGCACTCGTTCCGGCCATCGGAATCCTCGGTGTAATCACCAACACCCCGATGTGGATGCCCGTCGCGGCCTCCGCCATCTGCCTGACCATGCTGCCGATCGCCTACGTCATCTTCTTCATCATGAACAACAAGCGCAGCTACATTGGCGATGCGGTTGGGAGCGGATGGAAGCGGGCGGTAGTTAACTTGATCCTGATGCTTGCCATCGCCATGGCGACCATCGGTGCAGCCATCAAGATCAAGGGCGGCGTAATCGACAAGATCAAGACGATGGCCACCACCGAGGAACAGAAATAATGGGCGATGCAACCATTGGAAACGGCGCAACGTATGCGCCAACTGCCAAAGCCGAAAAGGTGGTCGAGCCCGGTGAATTTAATTTTGCCGCCGCCTACCTCGATCATGGCCATATCCACGGGCAGGTAAACGGACTGTGCGACTCAGGTGCGACCCTTAAATGGGTCTATGATCCCGACCCGCAAAAGATCGCCGACTTCGTGGCGCAACATCCCGAGGCCAAGGTCGCCGATTCGTTCGAGCAGATTCTAGCGGATGATTCCGTCCGGATGGTGACCAGTGCCGCCGTACCCAGCGAGCGCGCTGCGATCGGCTTCCAAACCTTGGAAGCGGGCAAGGACTACTTTGTCGACAAATCACCCTTCACCACCTTGGAGCAACTGGAAACCGCACGCGCCAAGGTAGCGGAGACCGGCCGCAAATACATGGTCTACTACAGCGAACGCCTCCACAACGAAGGTGCGATGAAAGCCGGCGAGCTCATTGCCGAAGGAGCCATCGGTCGCGTGCTTCAGGTCGTCAACCTCGCGCCGCACCGGCTGGCCAAGGAAACCCGTCCCGGTTGGTTTTTCAAAAAGCGCAACTATGGCGGGATCATCACCGATATTGGATCGCACCAGTTCGAGCAATTCCTCGCCTACACCGGCGCGAAGGATGCGCAGGTCAATTTTGCGCGCGTCGCCAACTTCAATAATCCCGATACGCCGGAACTGGAGGATTTTGGAGAGGTATCGCTGACAGCCGACAATGGCGCATCGTTCTACTGCCGGATGGACTGGTTCACGCCCGACGGCTCGCCCGTTTGGGGCGACGGCCGCACCTTCGTGGTTGGAACGGAGGGAACGATCGAAGTGCGCAAGTACATGGATCCATGCCGACAGGCACCCGACAGTCGCATCTTCCTCACGACCGGCAGCGAGCAGGAGATCGAATGCCACGAAAATACCGGTTTCCCCTTCTTCGGCGAGCTGATCCTTGATTGCCTCAACCGCACCGAAAACGCAATGACGCAGGAGCACGCCTTCAAGGCTGCCGAGTTGTCGATGAAGGCGCAGGCCTTGGCCGACCAAGCCTGATTTTGAAGGTTTCAGCGAACTAGGAAAGGGGCAATCCAAAGGCCCCAATCTCCGTTGTCTCCATCGTTACCGGTTTCGGTGACGAGCTCCAAGGTCTGGACGCCGGAGACATCGAGATCGACCGACCTCCCTATCCGCCAACCGGACAAGGGCTGAAAAGTTCCTTGCCGTCGCCCTTGATGACGAATATCACGGAACCCTTTCTCCTGCCGCGCTGGATACCGATTCGGGTTTCCAGCCGTTGCCATTTTCCGCCGGGATCCAACACGCCGTTGAAGCTTGGAACAAACCAGCCCACGGTCGCATTGTCCCAGCGGGTGGAGGAGAGGGAAATCCTCTTTTCCAACGAACCGATTTTCGAGGGGATGCGGAAAAGGCTTTAGCCGAAGCCAAAGCCCAAAGAGTGGTGCACCCGAATGGAGTCGAACCATCACGCCATTGCTGGCACAAGAACCTGAATCTTGCGTGTCTACCAATTTCACCACGGGTGCGGTAAAAGGCCGTTATGTATACCCAGCCACCCCAAACGAGTCAACGCCTGAAACCCAAAAAATCCCTACGCGGGGAAACGGGGTTCAATAAAGACGGGCGGGTGCATGTAGAGCGGCTCGAAGGGTTCGGATTCGAGGCCGTTTTCCAGCCGCTGGAAAACCAGCTGGCCCAACATGCCTGCGGTCGGGAAAACGGGTGCGGCCTCCTCCATGATATGGAAGTTGGACAGCAGGTTTTCCAGCCGGTCGTGGTCGGGGCTGACCACCAAGGTGTTTTCCGGAACAAAGCCAGCCAGCTCGTCGCGCTCCAAAAGCTGGAACTCCTTTTCAAGGTCGTTGCCGCTAAAGACCCCGGCCCAAACCTTGTTGCGGCGGGCATCGCCGACGACGGCGACGCGGACCGCATCGGCCTGCGCGGCAAGTGCGGCTCCGCTGTTGAGCGCGTAGACGGGCCTGCCGCCGGGGGCGGCCAGCGAGTTGATCACGGAAAAGCCAATACGCATTCCGGAAAATGCGCCGGGTCCGCGTCCGACGGCAAACACGTCCACGCAATCCCAGTCCACGCCGAGTTCCGCCATGGCGTCGAAGAGCTGCTGGCGATTCTTGAAGTTTTCGATCCAGCTTTTTTCGGCAGCGATCCTGCCGTCTTCGACGAGCGCAATACTGCCGCGTTTGGAGGATAGTTCGATGGCGAAAATCTTCACGCTTCATTCTCCCTGAAAATCCGGAATGCGCGCGTTTCCGTCGTGTCATCTACGGTGATTTGGATGTGCAGCAGGTCGGGTGGGAGCAGGCCTTCAGCCCGTTCGGCCCATTCGATGGCGGTAATGCCATCGAGGTCGAAATATTCCTCAATGCCCAACCCCAGCGCCTCTTCGGGACCGGAGAGGCGGTAGAGGTCGATGTGGTGCAGGGGCAGACGGCCTTCGTATTCGCCGATCAGCGTGTAGGTTGGGCTGGTGATGGGTTCATCGATTCCGAGCGCGGCGGCTAGGCCCTGGACAAAGCAGGTCTTGCCCGCACCCAGCTCGCCGTGAAGGGCCATGACGGTGCCGGGGCCCAGCTCAGCTGCCAGCTCGGCGGCGAGCGCCCAGGTCTCTTCGGGGCTATGGGTCTCTACTATGCGCATGGCTCCCGATCCTTATTGGGCAAACTTAATCCCGAAGTTGACCGGTGCGCTGGATACTTCCATTCCGTCGGCATAGATTGCGATGGCGCGGATTCGGTTCGGCCCCTCCCCGATCATCATCTCTGCTAGCACCAGCTCGGTATCGAGGGCGAAGGGTTTTTCGTCGAGCACCAGCTCGCCGCAGACGAGGCGCAGCTTTTCGGGCAGCTCTTCTCCGCCGATCCGAACCTTGATACCATGTTCGTGTTTGCCGACTTTCCCAATGGCTGGAAGAATGGCGACCGAGCGTCCCATGCGATCAACGGTGAAGGGTTTATCAACCGAAGCGTTGAACTGGACAAGATGCTTGATGCGGGCCACGGCGCGCAGTTCGTGGTAGCCATCCGACAGGCCGGCCACGCGGAGATATAGCGTGGCATCGTCCGTCGGCGCTTGTATTTCCTTTCCGTCGAGCAGGTATGAATAGAGGAACTGCACGCCTTGGGTACGGAAAGATGCCTGCGCCAGATAGGTGAAATCCTTTGCAAGGCGATCAACCCCCAGCACCTTGACGGAAAGCGGAGGGGCATAGGGTTTCGCAAACGGATCGCCAAGCAAGAGGCTTTGCAGCGGGCAGGCAATGGATTGGTAGAAGCTCTCAAGCATGGTGCAACCCGATGCGTAGCAGACATAGAACCGCGCCGATGGAAACTTGTTTGGGTTTGAATAGGGTTCAACCACCGCGCCGGCGGAGCCGGTCGCGCCAGCTTTGATCCAGTCGGTCATTTTGGTCTGCGGCCGTTGGAACTCCGCACTCCAGCTTGTGAGGTGCTCGGCCATGGCTCCCGGCGCAAATGATTTGATGGTGGACGGATCAACCGTCTCGGCACCCATCATTAAACCCATCACATTCTCCGCACCGGCCGGAAAGTTCGTTGTTACAACGGCATCGATGCCGCGCTGCTTGAGTTCGTTGACGGCTGGATAGTGCTGGTGTTCGCGGCATTTCGAGCGGACATCGTCGGTTTGGACAAAGTAGATGCCTTTGCGCTGGCCGCGATGGTCCGACTGTACGCCGAGATTGATGGTATCGAGCACGGTTTGGATGTCCGTTCCATTTTTGCCGATGTAGCCGAGCATCATGCTGGGCAGCGGCATCCGCCCACCGAGTCCGCCCTGCAAGTAGGCCGCCTCCGGCGGCACCTGGGCCTCCATCCCCAGCCCACCCTTCTGCATGCCCAGCGACAGGGCTGGCAGCGAGAGCTTAAGGCGTTCGTTGGGGCCGCCGAAAAGTTTGGAGAGGTATTTTCCGTCTTCAACCAGACTCAGCCCCGGGGCCTTGTTGCGCATGAAGGTCATGCCGCCAACCGACATCTGCTTGCGGTCGCTCTCGTCGGTTTTCACGCGGATCGGAAAGTCGACGGAGTAGACCCACGCCAGGATCTGGCCATCAATCCCCCGCTGCCGGGCCGCGGCATTGGCTGGCTCCCAGATCAGCTTCGTGAATTCCTCCGGTGTCACGGTGGCGGTGCCGCCATAGGCGCTTTCCGGAATATCCAAATGCACGATGTTCCTCTTCGGGACCTGCCGCACCGCCGCAAAGGTATTCGCCGCCAGCAAGGATGGTTGTGAATTCTTGTTCACTAGCAACAGCACCTCGTGCGGCATTTGCGCCTGCACCGTTGCGGCCATGAAAACAAAACACAATCCCTTCAAAATCCTGGACATACACTCTCCTAATGAATCTAAACGAAGGAAAGAGTTACCCTATCGATCCGAAAACCGCAACTTGATTCCCCCGCATTGAAAACTTTCCATTGTGCTCCCGAGGCCGGTCATCTATGCTCTGCCCTATGGATGGAAGCACACTAACGCGGGTTTTGATTTGGTCGGGCGGATTCTACCTTTTCCTGAACCTATTTGCTTTGCTGGCCACGAACCGGCTGATTTTCGTGCCGCAGAACCCGAGCTATATCCTCTTGCCCAATGAAGTGAAAATCACATCCGGCAACGGCGAGCGGATCAACGCCGTGTTCCTTGAAAATCCCCGGGCGGAACACACCATTCTCTTCAGCCATGGCAACGCCGAGGATCTCGGCAATGTGGTTGGGTTCATGCGGCAGTTCCAGCTGCTCGGCTATTCGGTGCTGATGTACGACTATCGCGGGTATGGCACCAGCGAGGGGTCGCCTTCCGTTCGCAAGGCCAAGCAGGATATCGAGGCCGCCTACCGCTGGCTGGTCAAGGAGAAGAAGGTGGCGCCGGAAACCATCATCGCCCATGGCCGCTCGCTGGGCGGCGCACCCGCCACCTGGCTGGCGGCCCACCATCCGGTGGGTGGACTGGTGATCGAAAGCACGTTTGTCTCGACCTTCCGCGTAAGGACGCGCTGGCCGCTGCTGCCCTGGGACAAGTTCAACACGCTCCGCCAAATCAAAAAGGTGGAGTGCCCGGTACTGGTCATGCACGGAAGGGATGATGAAATCATCCCCTTCTGGCATGCACAGAAGCTATACGCCGCCGCGCCAGGGGAAAAGATGCACCTCTGGATCGACGGAGGGAAGCACAACGACTACGCCTACGTCGCCGGCCCGGACTACATCCGGTCGTTCCAGTTGTTTGCGGAGCGGTTGGCGGACGATTAAAACGGCACAAAGTTGGTGCGCGGGGTGATCTTTGCCACGGTCTTGGCCAACAGTTTGACGGATTCCTCAAGATCCTTGAGGCTGATGGTTTCGCATGGGCTGTGCATGTAGCGCAACGGAATGCTGACCAATGCGGATACCACGCCCGCCCGGTTGAGCTGGATGGCATTGGCGTCGGTGCCGGTTCCGCGCGGTTCGGCGTTGATCTGGTACGGAATCTTCTCCGCCTTGGCGGTTTTTACCAGCAGATCGAACAGCTTGGAGTTAATGTTCGGTCCGCGCGCAAGAACGGGACCCTTGCCCAATTCGATCAGGTTTTCGCGCTTCATGACCTCGCCCATGTTGGGGTGGTCGGTGGCGAAGGTCACGTCGACGGCAATCCCGATGTCGGGGTCGATGCCGTAGGCCGCCGTGGTGGCGCCGCGCAGCCCAATCTCTTCCTGCACGGTCGCTACCGCGTGGATTTCCGCCTTGGGATTCAGCTTCGAGAGCTGCCGCGCCGCTTCGAGCACCACGAACGCGCCGGCACGGTCGTCGAACGCACGGCCAACCGCCAATCCGTTGGCCATCTCCGCAAAGCCGGAGTCAATGACGAGGGGATCGCCGATCTCAACCATCTTTTCGGCATCCTTGCGATCTTTCGCGCCGATATCGATCCAAAGATCCTTGATCTGCGAAACCTTTCTGCGCTCTTCGGGGGTCTGCATGTGGATGCCTACCTTGCCGATCACTCCCCGAACGATCCCTTTCTTGGTGACGATCTGTATGCGCTGCCCCTGGGCAATCTGCGGGTCCCAGCCTCCCAACGCCTGTATCCACAGGAAACCCTTATCGTCGATGAATGAAACCTGAAATCCGATTTCATCGTAGTGCCCGGCAAACATGACGCGCGGCGAGCCGCCGGGGTTTACAATGGCATGCGAGTTCCCATGGGTGTCCGTCCAAACCTTGGCCGCGAATTTTTCGGCCTCCGCTTTCCAAACCTTGGCCACTGGCGCCTCGTAGCCCGACGGGCTGATGCTGTTGATCAAATCGGCTAAAAACTGTTTTGTCTGTTTATTCATAGATTGTTCCTTAGATTTGCAAGGTGTAGTTCGTAATGGACTTCGACACTCAAAATCAACTCATCTTGCTTGATTTTATTCCTGCATTACCGGGTTACTCCTTAAAACCATGCAAAACCTCATCATCATTGTTACCTTCCTCGGCTATCTGGATCTATTCGCCAACCCCTCGGCACCATTGCCATACTCTGCCGACGGCATGGGGCATTGGCTATTTCGGACAGCCGCACATCCTTGCCCGCTTCATGACCATTCGCGAACCTGCTGAAATTAAACCCGCCCGGAATGGTCCATTGGTCCTCATATCGCTCTACTGTAAGCGCATGACATACAACGAGGCG
Source organism: uncultured bacterium (assembly GCA_965372395.1). Lineage (GTDB taxonomy): Bacteria > Verrucomicrobiota > Kiritimatiellia > Kiritimatiellales > Pontiellaceae > Pontiella. The sequence goes on along the minus strand of CBDVCB010000020.1, from coordinate 25,967 downwards.
GTTGCGGGAATTATCGGGGGAGGCCCCTAACCGTTTTGGTGTGGAAGCATTTTGAGGGCGGGATTTTCGGACTGTACGAGGTCGTCCCCGGCTTTGCCGTTTCCGCACTCTGCATCGTACTGTTCAGCCTTGCTGGAACCCCCTGGAAAAACCGCTCTGGATCAATTCAGAAGCGTACCGTGAATAGCCTACGCAACGTTAAGATTCTTCTGCCTTTTCGCAAGGGCCGCCTGCCTCTGCTCTCTCGGGGAGAGGGAGAACAAGGACGCCGCCCCCACAAGACCCATTAACAGAATCAAGCCAGCCGCTGTCCCCACCGGAAAAAACAGGAGATGGATTATGGCGATGGCGTACCCAACGGTTCGTCCCCATGCTTTTTTCCTCATGATGCCTACCGCCGAAACAAGCGAGAGCGCGAGCATGAATCCGCCCATGCCGCACAGCACCGGCATATTGCCAGCCACCGGCACCCGGCCCGTCAAACAAGCGACAAGCAGGAGAATGTAAACCACGGGTGTTGAAAAAGTGATGGTCCGCAACAAACCTATCCAGAATTTCCCAATTTCACGGGATTCGTGATGGCGCAGCGTGGAAGTGCGTATCCGGCGCCCCTGCCATTTATCAAGGGTCTCGGGGGCGGAATAAATATTCGCCGTATCCAACCCATCATCGACAGGCTCGTCGGAAATATCGGCCGGCGAAAACCCCTTTCGTGTCCGAAGCCGTTTCTCCCGGGTAAGCTCAAAAAAACCGAGCACGCCCAATCCAATCACGGAAACAGCCAATAACGTGATATTTGCCCGGCGTTCGCTGTTATATTGCTCAAACAGCCTCCCGGAGGCGTAGAGTTGCTGGATCCGGTAGGCTGAAAAACCCACAAGAAGCGCAAAGACCAGTATTCCAATTACACGCAAAGCACGTAGCATAAGCCTCCTAGTAAAATCTACTAGATAACATACCAAAGGTACTCGCCTTTTTAATCCTGTCAACAGTTGTTTTCGAAAAAAAGAAAAACCCGGAAACAGAGTGCTTCCGGGTCTGGATTATTTTTGCGGCGGAGTTCTGCGATCCCGCCTCCATCGACGAAACAACCACCCCGCCAAAAGGAAAAGCCCGATGACGACCGCCATAGGAATCACATCGTTCGTGGTTTCCGAGGGAAGCGGACAATAGGGAATGACGGGGGTTGGCTCCATTTCCAATCCTGAAAAACTAGCCAATTCCAACCAGTTCCAACTCAAAGTTAAGGTTTTGCCCGGCCAATGGATGATTGGCATCGATCATGATGGTTTCTTCACCCACGGCAGTAATCTGAACCGGAACGGGTTGTCCCTGCGGATCCTGCATCTGCAAGCCCATGCCCACCTCCGGTTCAAGACCTTCGGGCAGTTGGGAGCGCTCAAATTCCATCATCATTTCATCGCGCTTTTCGCCATAGGCTTCGCCTGCCGTGATATGGATTGTTTTCTTCTCGCCAACCGCCATATCGGACACACCGTTTTCAAAACCGGGGATCACCATGCCCGCGCCCATTTCAAATTCCAGCGGATCACGCCCGATCGACGAATCGAACTGCTTTCCGTCATCCAAGGTGCCTGTGTAGTGAATCTTCACTTTCTGTCCATTTTCAATCATTGCAGTGCCTTCCAGTTGTAAACCAAGTGAGTCGGCACCATACAAATATGCGCGTGGATGACAACAAGTTAACCAACGATTATTTTCGCATCCGTCGCTTCGCGGCTTTTTCCAGCGATTGGAACCCACCTTTGCCGCAGCGCTTTCCGATGTCGGCGACGGCGAGACGGGCGGTGGAAAACGCGGCCTGCAGGTTGTACCCGCCAGTCGGACCGTCGATATCGAGTACTTCGCCGGAAAAGTAGAGCCCGCGGCACTTCTTTGACTCCATGTTGCGGCAGTCGATTTCAGCCAATGCCACCCCGCCGATGGTCACCATCGCTTCCTTGATGGGGCGGGTTCGTAGCGGTTTAATCTCTTCAACACTCCCGTTTTCAAATCTGATCCGCAAGGTGCAGTCCTTCAGGTTCCGGCGGGCCATGATCCGGCTGGCATCGGTGATGGCCGTCCCCCCGATCCCCCATTTTTCGATTTCGAAGACGCCCCGGGTTTCGGCAATCTTTTTATCGCCAGACAAAACATCAACCATCACCATTCCATTGATCTTCCCCACGCGGCCCTTGAGCACTTTCGGATCGACTTCGAAGCCAACCAGCCCCGGCCGGTAGGGCTTGACCGAATGCCCCAGCGTTTTCGCCCATTCCTGCCCATCGCCAACCGAGCCGGTCTTTGGATAGCTAATGCCGCCGGTGGCAATCAGTACGTAGCGGCCTTCAACCTCGAAGTTTCCGGTCGTTACACGGAAGCCTGCCCTTGTTCTTTCCACTACCTGAACGGTCGATGAGCAGGCAATCGACACGTTCTTGTCTCGTAGCAGGTCGGTAAAGAGGTTGAGCACATCGGAGGCTCGCTCGGTATGAGGGTAGACCTTGTTTCCCGCCTTCACCACGGTTCGAAGCCCGCCCGCCGCAAACCAGCGCTGCAGCATCGACGGGGTGAACCCGCGGATGGCGGGTTCAAGAAATCTACCCACCGGATCGCCAAACATTTGCAGCATCCGGTCTTCGGAAATATTGGTGGTCAGGTTGCAACGGGCATTGCCGCACAGGAGCAGCTTGCGCCCCGGCTTATGCTTGCGTTCGAGCACCAACGCCTTCAACCCCAGTTCCCCCGCCGCGCACCCTGCCATTAAGCCCGCCGCGCCCCCGCCGATAATAATCAGATCTGTTTTCCCCATAGACAGCCATGTAAGCAGAACCTATAGTAATTTCCAACACGGAGAACCTATGAATATCAAATCGGCTTTTGCACTACTTGTCCTAACCTCCCTTGCCACAGGTTGCAGCACCATGAAGGTGACTTCCGAACATGATAAAAACTACCATTTCGGCACGATCCAAACCTACCAATGGATCAATGGTCCAACGGATATCCTTGACGAAGAGGATACCTACATCAATGAGGACATCCGAAAGGCTCTAAACTCCGAGCTAGTAAAGCTAGGTATGCAACAGGAGTCGGACGATTCCAAGGCCGACATGCAAATTGCCTACTACGTGAAACTCAAAGAAGAACTCGAATACACAGATCCCGCCCACCGGGGTGAACGCGATTTTTCCGGAGGATTTGTCTACAACCGCGGCAACAGTAGTTGGAGCTATGAAGAGCGCGAGCCGGATCTCAATGTTTACGCTGTCGAAATCGGCACCCTGAGCGTACTTGCCTACGATGCAAAAACCGGAAAGCGCATCTGGCGCGGAAACCTACAGACAAAGATCGACCGCTCCCAGCCAAAAGAACAGCAACAAGAGCTCATCCGAATCGCTGCGGAAAAACTGCTGAGCCGATTCCCTGAAAAATCCTAATGGCATCTGACGCAGGCATTCTTCTGGATATTCCCGACCCCTGCCATCTCACACCCTGCAGGGTGTGAGATGTAAAAACTCTATATTTTGCGGTTTTATTACCTTTTTTACTTATCACACCCTTAAGGGTGTGATATTTAAATGAGCATGCAAGCACTTCGACCAACCCTTTGGAGAACCTGCCGCGTTCTGGCCAACCCAATCCGTTTAAACCTATTGCGCGAATTGTTTTCTGCCAAGGAACTTTCAGTAACCGCCTTGGCAACGAGTTCGGGATTACCTGAAAAGCTGACCAGTCCGCAACTGCGTACAATCAGCGCACGCGGCTTGATCACGTCGCGGACGGAGGGTCGATGGGTATTCTACTCGGACAAGGCCAATCCCGCGGTGGAGCATGCCAACACAATCCTTATTCTGGTTCGTGAATGCTGCAAGATGGGTATGAAGAACGAGGAAGTCATTCACTACGCCACGGCATTCACCCACCAACGGCGGATCGATATCGTCGGCCGACTACAACAAAAAGCGATGACCAGCCAAGAACTTTCGCTGGCAACACAGATATCCCCCCCGGCACTGAACCGTCACTTGCGAAAACTCATCAATCGGGGAATGGTGGAGTGTTCGGACAAGCAATATGCGCTGAAGATTCCAAGCAACCCGCTGGGTCAGGCATTGTTGCAAATCGCCATATCATGAACGAGGATGTGAAATGCATGTGCTGATCATTGTTCTATTACTTTCAGGCTTTGCGGGGATTTTGGTCGCGGCTAAATTTCGCGTCCAGAAACTGCGCCATAAAAAATTATTCGCCACCCCACCGCCACCAACGTGGCTTCCAATTCTTGGGACAACACTTCCAATGATAGGAAATATGTCCGACAAGCACAAAAAGCAGCTGTTCGGCTATATGCAGGTCTTTCTCGACGAAAAGAAGTTCGAAGGTTGCGGCGGGTTGGAACTGACTGAAGAAATCATGGTCACCATCTCCGCACAGGCATGCATGCTTTTGCTAGGCCGCGAAACCCAAGTGTATCCCAAACTCAAAACCGTTCTTGTCTATCCACACACCTACCAGAGCGGGCGAAAGGGAATGTTTGGCGGCGACAACGGGGAAAGTGCGCGGCTCGGCGAATCGTGGGATTGCGGAGTGGTCGTGCTTTCGTGGAACAGCGTCAAGGGTGGCGCGCGCAACTTCGCGGACGGCCACAACGTCACCTTTCATGAATTTGCCCACCAGTTGGATCAAGAGGACGGAGCCGCCGACGGTGCGCCAATTCTTGAAGAACGCTCTGCCTATTCCGCATGGGCGCGCGTCTTTGGCGATGAATACAACGTTTTGGTCGACAAGACACGACGCGGCAAAAAAAGCACAATGGATCGCTACGGCGCCACCAACCCCGCCGAATTCTTCGCCGTTGCCACCGAAACCTTCTTTGAAAAACCTCGCCAGCTCAAAGCCAAGCACCCCGAACTATTTGAAGAGCTGCAATACTACTACAAAGTCGACCCCGCGGAGTGGGTGGAACTATGACACGAAAATCAACGCACCCACGGTGGGTCGGGATATTGCTCGCCCTCCTGCTCCCCGGCTCCGCCCACTATCTCTCCGGGCAAAAAACCGCAGGTATAAAATGGCTCTTGGTTTTGATTCTTGCAAGTGGAGCATCACTCAACATGATTGCCATCCCGACAAGGGCAACCATCGCTGCTGGCATTGCAATCGGTCTGGTACTGGTGCCCATCCTTTTTCTGGTGATGCTCTTTAAATCCTATCGACCAACACGGCGCATTGGTTTCAAAGGGTGGATCTTCTTTATCCTGCTCTGTTTTTGCATCAACACCATACGGATCCATCTCGCACATATAACCATTAACCCCTATAAAATTCCAACCAACGCAATGCAACCCACCCTGCGAGGCATAACGACCGACAATGCAACCAAGTCCACATCTTTCATGGACTGGGTCATGGCTGGTGAAAACCATGTCGAAGTGCATGCAACGGCGACGGGGCGAATCGAAAACATGCAAGCAACCCCCGATGGATTCGTTTTCTCGATTGGAGGTGTGCAGCACAACCTTCCGCTCTATGCTCTGGAAACCCTCAGGCCGATGCCCCACGCAACGCAAGGCGACATACTGTGGGCGGGCACCGTTTATAGTGGCGATCACATCATGGTCGAAAAAACTTCCTACTGGTTTGGAGAGCCCCATCGGGGCGACGTTATCGTATTCAAAACAGAACACATCGATCATCCTTCCGTCCGGAAGGATACCGTCTACATCAAGCGCATTGTAGCTACGCCCGGCGACACAATCGCCATCAACCCACCGCACATCCTGATTAATGACAAGCCACTTTCCGACCCCGCTATTTTCAGCAAACTCGAATATGGCAACGGGGGACAGCTCGCCCATCCCACCAATACAATCACGCTTGGGGAGAATGAATTCTTTGTTTTGGGCGACAACACCGCGCCCGGCAGGAGTCTAGACAGTCGGCACTTCGAGGCAATTCCGCGCGAAAGCATCATTGGACGCGTCTCCACCATCTATTGGCCGTTCAATCGCATGGGTGTAGTGGAATAGAACGATCTTCTACAAAAATGAAAACAGCAGATGGTTCAGCCCCAGCGCAATCAACGCGGCGAGAAAGTCATCGACCACAATGCCAAATCCACCATGGATATCCTGAAGTTGCTTGATCGGCGGCGGCTTGGTAATATCGAAAATACGGTGGAGCACAAATCCGCTTAGCAAGGCCCACGGCGAAGTCAGGCCAATCACCGTGATCGGAAGCGTCAGATATTCATCCGCGACGATGCAACCCGGATCCTTTCCACCGATCATCTTTTCCGCTACCCCGCAGATAGGGATGGCGATCAGCGTCAGGATCAGGCACGTGCCAATCTGGCACCACAGGTTGGGTAGCAGCATCAAACCCCAAGCCAACGGCAAACCAACCAGCGTACCCACCGTTCCCGGCATGATTGGGCTCCAACCCGTTCCAAAACCCACCGCAATCCACTTAATCAAATTCTTCATTTCATTCCCCTAAATACATCTGTGTGTATCCCTGTTTATCCGTGGTTCAAGACTTCCGCAAGCGTAGAGAGCAACCCAATACACGCCGTGTCCGTGCGAAGGATACGCTTGCCCATCCCAAACAGCTCAAATCCGTGCTCCTTCAACATATCCCGTTCATAGGTCGTCCAGCCGCCTTCTGGGCCGACGGCCAGCAACACCCGTTTATCATCAAGCTTAAAATCACCGAGTCGTTGTTCACCCGCCGGATCGGCCAATAATTTCACAGGATCGGGAAACAAACCCTCCAGATCATCTTCAACAAACGGTTTGAAACGTTGGCGCACCAGCACCTCCGGAAGATGGGTGCAACGCGCCTGCTGAAGGCCTTCAATCAAGAGATTATTGTAGAAATCGGGTTCGAGCACATGGCTGTCGAAATAGTAGCGCTCCACCTTGTCGGCATTCACCAGCACGATCCGCCCCAGCCCAAGCGCGGCCAACTGCGCCCACAACCGCTTCATCACCTTCGGTCGCGGCATCGCCAGCAGCAGGTCGACCCTGGGCTTCGGCGGACTCTCCACATCCAATGCGCACTGGAGGCAAACCTGATGTTTATCGACCGACAAAACCGTCCCTTTTCCCAGCGATCCATTGAGCAAACCAATGCGAAGCACCTTGCCCGGCTCCGCCTTCAACACTTTGTGGATATGCCGCGCCCGTCCGTCGAAAAGCACAGCCAATCCGTCATCGCCAAAATCATCGGGTTGCAAAAGAATCAGATTCATATCGCGGTAACCTTCCAATGTTTAGCCAAAAATGGCGAGCAACTTTGTTCAATACCGAAGCTTCACAAGTCGAACCGCCTACCCGTGATGGCGCTGGGCGCACCTTTTATCCGGAGAACCGGAGGTCGCCGCTCTCCGTCAGGAACTCGACGAACTCAAAGCCGACTTTGCGGAATTTAAAACCACATTTGAGTAAATGGACAAGCCTTCCATTTTCAGGTAGGTTCTTTTTTCTTTTTCGATAAAGGAGCTGGACAATGGAAAGCGTCAGACTAACCCAATACAGCCACGGTGCCGGATGCGGATGCAAGATTTCGCCGGCGGTGCTGGAATCGATTCTGCAAACCTCGCGCGAGGTGCTGCCCCACCCCAACCTGCTCGTCGGAAACAGCAGCAAAGACGACGCGGCGGCCTACGATCTCGGCAACGGAACCTCGGTGCTCAGCACGACCGACTTTTTCATGCCGATCGTCGACGACCCTTTCACCTTCGGGCGGATTGCCGCCACCAATGCGCTCAGCGACATCTATGCCATGGGCGGCAAGCCGCTGATGGCGATCTCCATCTTTGGCTGGCCCATCAAAAAGCTTTCCGAAGAGGTGGCGCGGCAGGTGATCGATGGCGGGCGGGCCGCGTGCGACGATGCTGGGATTCCTCTGGCGGGCGGACACTCCATCGACTCGCCCGAACCCATCTTCGGGTTGGCCGTGACGGGGCTGGTCGACAACAAGCATCTCAAGAAAAACAATACCGCCGAACCGGACTGCGAAATATTCCTCACCAAGCCGCTCGGCATCGGCATCCTCTCCACCGCGCAAAAGATGGGCGTGATCAAACCCGGCCACATCGACGCCTCCATCGAAGCCATGTGCACGCTCAACACCCTCGGCTCGGAGATTGCAAAACTCGAAGGCGTGGTGGCGCTTACCGACGTGACCGGATTCGGATTGCTCGGCCATCTCGGGGAAATCTGCGACGGCAGCGAAATCTCCGCCACCATCCACTACGACCGCGTGCCAAAACTTCCAAACGTCGGCAAATATATCGACCTCGGTTGCATCCCCGGCGGGAACAAAAACAACTTTACCAGCTATGGCCACACCCTCGGCAAAATGACCGATGAGCAAAAAATCCTTCTCTGCGATCCTCAAACGTCGGGCGGACTACTTGCCATTGTGCAAAAATCTGCCATCGCCGATTTTCTGGCTCTGACCGCCAAGGCGGGCCTTGAACTGAAATCGATTGGCCAAACCCGCCCGCGCGGCAAAAAATCAATCGAGATCGAAGGTTAATGGAACTACCCACCACCAGCGACTTCCGTCGGATTGTGCTCGATGACGTTCCGCTCATCGATGTACGTGCGCCGGTCGAGTTTGAGGGCGGCGCGTTCCCGAATGCCGTCAACCTACCGCTGATGAACAACGAAGAGCGGCACCTCGTCGGCATTTGCTACAAGGAAAAAGGAAACGCCGAAGCCGTCAAGCTGGGGCACGAACTCGTCAGCGGAAAAGTGAAGAAGGAGCGGATCGATGCATGGGCGGAGCAGCTCGAACGTCGCCCCGACAGCCTGCTCTACTGCTTCCGCGGCGGGATGCGTTCGCAAATCGCCCAACAGTGGATTGCCGAAGAGGTCGGAAAAACCATCCCGCGTTTAGAAGGCGGATACAAAGCGTTTCGCAACTATCTACTCAACCAGCTCGATCCCGCCAACCACCCCGCCATTCCCATCATTCTCGGAGGACGGACCGGAACCGGAAAAACGATCCTGCTCCAGCAATTGAAAAACAGGATCGACCTCGAAGCCATCGCCAACCACCGAGGTTCAAGCTTCGGCCGCTTCACGACACCGCAGCCCAGCCCCATCGACTTTGAAAACCGCTTGGCATGGGCGCTCATCCAGCACACCGGCGCGGGACACCGGCATATTATTCTTGAAGACGAAGGCCGCAACATTGGGGATCGCTACCTGCCCAGACCACTCGTCGAGCACTACAGGAAATCCGATCTGGTCATCCTTGAGCGACCGATGGTGGAGCGAGTGCAGATCACCTTCGATGAATACATCACGGCCGCGCAAGCCGACTACCTCGCCGCCTACGGGGAAGAAAGCGGAACCGGCGAATGGCTTGCCTACATGGGCAACTGCCTCGACCGCATCCGCAAACGGCTCGGCGGCCTGCGCCACCAGCAGATCACGCAGCTCCTCCACGCCGCCCAGGAAAGCGGCGATCCGGAGCGGCACAAGGAGTGGATCAAGCAGCTTCTGCACGACTACTACGACCCGATGTACGACTACCAGCTCCAGAACAAAAGCGCCCACATCGTCTTCAAAGGCAACGCGCCCGAGGTGCTGGGTTATCTGCATTCGCTACGGTAGCCCAAGCCTCCACGCCCACCGAAAACACGCAAAATAATCGAAATCCGCACATTGCGTATATATCATTAGTGATATATTTTAGGGTCAAAAAAGCCTAAAAAAGCCCTTTTTATACCACTAGTGATATAGAAAATAGCGTTTTCCTGACGCTCGCAATCACGCCTCAATCGTCACTTTTCACTTCCCATCACGTTCTTCTTCACGGTGCGCCAGTCGAGGCCGGTGCGGCGGGCGACTTCGCCATAGTTTCCGTAGGTGTCGTAGAGATCGCGGCAATATTTATCGACCAGTTCCTTGGCCGTGAGGTTGCCGGATTCCACCGCCTGGCTGAGTGCGACTTTCTCCGATGGTTCGGCGATAGCATCGCCTTCGTAGGTTCCGGTCAACATGATGCGGCGGATCGCCTGCTCCAGCTCGCGGACGTTGCCGGGCCACGCATAGTTTTTTCCAACATCCTGTTTCAGCTTGCCAAGAATTGGAAGCGAGTCGCCTGATCCGCAAATGCGCTGCGCAAGATGGCCCGCCAGCATGTCCAGCTCGCGCGAGGTTTCACGGATGCGCTGACGCAGCGGCGGAACGGTGATGAGATCCGAGCAGAGGCGGTAGTAGAAATCGTCGCGAAACTTGCCCTCGCGCCGCAACGCGTCGATGGACTTATTAGTGGCGGCAATGACCCGCCCCTTGAACCGCAGCCTTTCATGGCTGCCGACGGGCGAGAAAGTGCGTTCCTGCAATACTTGCAGTAGCTTGATCTGCACAGGAATGCCCACGTCGCCGATTTCATCAAGAAAGATGGCTCCATATGGGCTGCACCGCGCAAAGATTCCATCGTGTTTTTCGATGGCTCCGGTGAACGCGCCCTTGCGATGGCCAAAGAGCTCCGATTCGATCAGTGTTTCGGGGTATTGCGACAGGTTGATCGAAACAAACGCGCGGGTAAAACTTTCCTCGAACTTCTGCGCGTTCGGATTGTACGGGATGAACCCCGAGCGGCCGATCGCCGCTGCCGCCGCGCCCTTGCCGGTTCCGGTTTCGCCTAGCAGCAAGGTGGAGAAATCCTCCATCCGGTTCCAGAGGCAGCGTACATACCACGAAATATCGTGCGTAAAAATATTGTCCCAAAGCTGCGCCCGCAACCGCTTCATGCACGCACTGTCGCCAATGAGCCCCGAGGAGATGAAGTAATAGGCGCGGCGGATCTGGTAGAAGATTCCCACGTAGCGACAAGCATCCACGCGCTTGAAACCGTAGTGCACCAGTTCCTCCATACATTGGAAAACGAATGGTGCGCGGCAGGATTCATCGCCTGCAGCAACCTGCTCTTCGATCAGTGCATCGAACCGTTCCATGTAGAGGTGGAAAACAAAGAACAGGATGCTAACCGCCACCGCTTGCGCATCCTCCCCGGCATGGCGGTCGATCTCGATACTCCCAGCCTGCTCCAATTCTTGAATATGTTGTTCAAGGGATTGAAGCAACGGGTGTAGTAGATCATCCCAGTTCTCGTTCCCGGCCGCCCCGACAATCCGACGGTCGATCTCGATACGCTCATCGCTGAACGGATTACTAAACGCCGCCTCCGATACCATCTTGAAAAATTCTATATTCATCCGGTCTCCTGAATTTTTTCAATCCGGCGCATCATGGCCGGGCGGTGAGAATAGCGGTTCTGGAAGTCGGCAAGCCGTTTGACAAACCCGACACTTTGTCCGTCGAGGGCATAGGCCTCGCGTAACTCCGTTAATTGTCTCGCAACCTTGTCGTATGCCGAGGCGATTTTTTGCTCCATGATCGAGTCTAGGCCGTTCCAGATTTGATCCGCCTGCTTAATGAGATTCTCCAGATGAAGCCGGTGTTTTTCCTCTGCTTTCCGCCGACGTTCGTTGGCCTCTTTTTTCTCCGTTTCCTCCCGGCTGCGCCGATGTTTCCGTATTTGATCCGCAAAATCGGCGCACGCCACGGCTTCGCCTCCGGGCGGTGATGCGGACGAACGGACCATTTGAGCCATCTCCGCCGCCACTCGCATGCCCTCGCCATTGCCTACGCGAACGAGCAGGGCTTTCATCTCTTCGGTAGGCATTTGGCCAAGAAGCTTATCAAAAGGAAGGGTTTCTTTGGGGTCTTTTTCTCCCGAGAGGATGGCAGACACCCTGAGCATGTCGGGATCAATGCAAAGTTGCTCCGCCAACTCCTGCAAGGCAGGGGTCAAGCTCCCCATTCCTGGAGGAATTGAAGGGAGAAGGCCTTCTTGATATAAATCAAATTCCGCCAACCAGCCTAGAAAGAGCGCACGATAGTCCCCGCGCATGATTTCCTCGCGAATACCCAGAAGCCGATCAAGCAGGCCGGCGCCTTCGACCCAGTCATCCCAGCACTCTTCCTCGGATTTTTCCCAGTATAAAACCAGACGCCCGTTCATGCTTTTTGCGGTCAGCGTGTTTTCACCGCATGCACGGGCCGGCTCTGTTAAATAGGGACGAATCGCCTTTTGATCCACGCATCCCTCGGGAAAAGCCAAGGCAAAAAGAACGGTTCCCCAGTTTGCAACATAGAAATGGGCATCGTAGTACTCCAGCAACTTGTCGATGTCCCCATGAAAGTTCCCGAAATTATAGCTGTTTTTCCACCGGAAGCGCGAAACATCAGCACGGCTTGAACAGCTATTCGCATAGTGCAACCCCTCGTCGCTAATCGGCCCGTCAGCCGCCACAAACTCATAATATTGATATTCACTCATCCTGCATTTCCTCCTGCAATTCAACCCTCTGATTCAGCTCCCGCTTGAAGGCACTGAATCGGTTGTAGCGATGAAGCAATTCCGCAACAAACTCCCGGCCTTCCCTCTCCCGACCCAGCACCTTGGCCACGGCGCACCAAGTGACGACGGCTTCGGCGGCACGACCGTATGCCTTCCGATATTTATTGGAGACAATCACTTCCACCCGCATTTCAACCACCGTTCGGGTCTTCTCCAGCCATTTCAATTTTTCACCCGGCGCCATCTCCACCTTCGCCATCGCTCGGCACAAGGTTGCCTTCAGTGCCTTTTGGGATGCCGCCGCCTCGGCCAGGTCGTCACACATCATGCTCCGGGCGGAAAAAACCTGAAAAAGGAATTTATCCAGCACGGCAGGCAACGACTCCTCGCCGTTGCATAGCGCCATCCAAATGGAGCCCACCAACACGGCGGAATCGCTTCCATTCGACCAGCCCACCGCCTTGAACGTCCGGGAAAGCGGGCATGTTTTCTTGAAATCGCCAAGGAAAAGACGAAGCAACGCATCCAGATCCCTGTGATATTGAGTGTCCTCCAGCAACCCGACCCAGCGGACCCACTCCCCCTCCAAAATCGTCTGGTCGGAAATCTGGACAACCAATTGACCCAGCAAATCCATCGATGGATAGACCGCAAAGCGATAGCGGATACCTTCCGCGATTTCAACCGGCCGATCCAACTTCCCTCCCGCCTGCTGCATCCACTCGCCCACGGCCATCTTTTGGCTCGGTTCCTCCAAAATGGGAAAAAGCTTCCGGCATGCCGACGGGATCTTGTCCCAATGCCCACCCTGCGCATAGAAATGGATATAGGCGAACCACCCCCAAACCGCTTCCTCCGGTTTTTGGGTTGCCAGATAACGGAAGGTCTCCGCTTCCCGGTTCCGAAGCAGCGCCACCTCGACCTTAAGCATCTGCCCCAGCGGATCGTGCGGGTGTTTTTCCATTTGCTTTTCCCAATCCTTCAAAAAGGCGGCATCCGCCAAAAAGGGTGCGCCGGAAAAAACCTCCTGTAGAAACAGGCATCCCTTTACGCCGGGAACCCCCGATTCAAACTTCAGATGTTCCTGCACAAAAACGAAGGATTCAAACAACTCTTCAGGAAAAGACCCCTCAGATGAACACTCGAAAACCGCTTGGCAATAGCTTTTTCCCAACACGCAGGCATCGGGCAAAAACAACCCCCAACCAATCTGGCCCAGCTCCGCCGCAAACCGAATCAGTGCGCGGTACGTCTGCGCCGCCGCATCGAATTCCCTATCCAGAAAAAAGTTGTCCGCATCTTGCGCGATCGCCTTGATTTCATCTTCGTGGTCGCTCGTCAAATAATCAGGCCCTTCATCGTGGTAGTAGTTGTAATCCTCGTAATCCCAATCATCCAACTGATCGTATTCACCGTTTTCGATCAACTCCGCCCGCGCCCTGATCTCCTCCAGCAAAACAGCCAATTCCTTTTCGGCCGACCCACCGGCAGCCTCTCCGTCCTCTTCCGGCGGAACCTCGACCTTCGGGGACACTTTTTGCAAAAACCCCGGACGACCCTCCACCGTCACGTCCTTGGCCAAGTTCCGAACCAGCTCGCAAACCCCCGCCCGATCCAGCGGTTCCAGCACGGCCTCCAGCCGTTCCAAATATTCCTGTATCGACATTCCCATCCAAACTCCTTTCCGACAGATTTTTTCGCTCACAATATCAAACACGCTCCGACTCTCATCACTCAATGTCTAATATCCAGACCTGACCCCGGCTCCTTCCGGCGCGGAGGGGAGGGGTTCCGCCTCTCGCTCCGCTCGGGGTTCGTCCCTCACCACGGCTTGAAGCCCTCCGGCCTCCATTCGCCTTGGATTGAGCTCACCGCTGCTGAACTAGGGGTCGAAAGCCGAGGTCGGGGAACGTGCGCGACGGGTCGTTGCTGCCGCGATCCGCCGACCGGCAGTCCGAAGCGTTGCCGCCAAAACTGCCGCCATGCCTCATCCGGAGCGAGCCGCCTACGCCTAAGGAAACCCAACGCGATCCATCCGTCGGAGCGTCGCTATACGATCGATGCCAATCGTCCAAACACCACTCCCACACATTCCCATGCATGTCGAACAAGCCCCAGGCATTCGCCTGCTTTGTTCCCACTGGATGTGTTTTGCTTCCGCTGTTATTGTCATACCACCCCATCACATCCAGATTCCCAGCGTAGTCGCCGGTCGTGCCTGCACGGCACGCATATTCCCACTGCGCCTCCGTCGGCAGTGTATACTCGTACCCCTCCGGCAGGCGTCCCGCCTGCCGATCGTGCTCGGTGAGTTTTTTGCAAAAGCTCACCGCATCGTTCCAGCTCACCTGCTCCACCGGGTTCTGTGAGCCCTTAAACTTCGACGGATTGCTACCCATTATTTTTTGATATTGTGCCTGCGTCACCTCCGTCTTCGCCATCCAAAAAGGCTTCGAGAGCGTCACCCGATGCACCGGCTTTTCATCGCCATCCCCGTTGTTCGAGCCCATCTGGAAACTCCCCACCGCAATCGGCATAAAGTCCATCTCCACCCCGTCGCCTAGATCGACGTTCCAGACCTTGCGTTCCTTGGGGGTGTTTTTACTGAATTTCCCGAGAAATTCTGCATTCATATTTCTTTTTCTCCCACACCCAATTCCCGCATCAACCGATCCAGCATTCCGCCGCGCGACACATGCGGCAACCACAGCTTTTCCGCCTGCTCCAGCACAAAACGGTTGCGCTGCTCCGCCGCAACCAGATTTCCCTCGCGGTTTTTCATCTCCAGAATCAGCATGCGGTTTTCTTCGAGAGCCGCCAGCGTCTCGGACTCGATTTTCCCGCCCAGCCCCCACGCCGGACACCAAATCACCGGCAACTTCACCTCCAGCAACTTGGCAAGAATCTCCTGCTCCATCGGCGAATGGAATCCACCCAAATAAACCGCCGCCTTCGGGAGGCTCTTCGGACGCGGCGCATTGCGGCTGCACAACACGCCCAGCTTTTCCAAATTCCAAAGCGACGGATTGCCCATGCCGCGCAACCCTGCTCCAAAATCCATCACACACCGCCACGGATTCATCCGAATATAATTCGAAATCTTTTGTTCCGCCTCAATACTGCGAACAATCATTTCATAATAATTGCGATGCCATATTTTCCCGGGGAACCGCGGCCACCGCCCCGCCTTCACTCCCTCGATATATTCATGCACTACACGGGATTTGAACGTTCCCACCACATCGCCCAAAGAACGGGCGGGCACGAGACCCGCCCCTACCCGCACCAACGCATGGAAATGATCCGGCATAACCACGTACGGGCAGGCCTCGTGCCTGCCCTTTTCCGAAAGATGGGCAGGCAGAAGGCCAGCCCCGACCGCCACCCACTCCCTTGCAACCATCTCCCGCACATCCTCCGCCGCAAAAATATTCCCCGCATTCCGATGCGCACAAATCGTTACAAAATATAATCCACCCCCAGCATAATCATGCCCCTTCAGCCGGATCGACCGACGATGATGGATTTTTGGATCGTATTTTATCTTCGCCATAACGATTTTATTGACCCTTCATTTATTGCCCCTACAATCAACACTCAATGTCTATCACGCATAACCCCCAAAATCAACCATAAAACATAACCTGCTGAAACCCAAGAACTAGCAACTCAACCCTCTCCGCTGGCACACCCTGTGCGTTAAGGCATCCACAACCTTCAACTTTCAAGGAGCGGAAACATGAAGAAAACATTCAAATGGTTGAATATCAGTCAGTTCACCGGAGCATTCAACGACAACGCCTTTAAGATGACAGCGGTGATCGTGCTGGTTCAAATGCTGGGCAAGGGAAACCTTTCCACCGTGCTGGCGGCTTGCTCGGCGCTGTTCGTGGTTCCTTTTCTGCTGTTCTCCAATTTTGCGGGAACGCTGGCGGACCGGTTTAGCAAGCGCGATATTATCGTGGCGAGCAAATGGATGGAAGCCGCCCTACTTGTGCTCGCAATCCCCGTCCTGCTTTCCGGACTGGCGTGGCCGCTCTACACCCTGCTCTTCCTCCTCTGCACCCAAAGCGCATTGTTCGGCCCGGCCAAGCGCGGGATCGTTCCGGAAATCGTTGGCGAGGGCGAACTCTCCCGTGCCAACGGATTCCTGACAGCGGCAACCTACATGGCAATTATTGTCGGAACGGCCCTACCGTCACTGCTGATTGGCTACCTCGGACTCAGCCCGCTATACGTTATCTCTGCATCACTTGTCCTTGCCATCTCCGGCACGCTGGCGGCCTACCGGATCGCCAAGGTTCCGTCTGCCGGAACCCATAAAAAATCATCGCCATGGATCGTCCCCGACGTCGTCCGCGCCGTGAAAAACCTGAAGCAGGATCCTTGGGCGAAGCAGGCCGTTTTTGGCCTCGTGCTTTTTGGCGCCATTACGGCCCTGTTCCAGCAGACACTGATCATCTATGGCCACGAAGTCCTGCATCTCTCCATCGAAAAAAGCCCCATGCTTTTCCCACTGGCGGCGATCGGCATCGGAATCGGCGCGCTACTGACCGGACATTTTTCAAAGCATACGATTGAAATCGGGCTGATCCCCGTCGGCGCGCTCGGCGTGATGGTTTCCGCAATCGGGCTTAGCATTGCCAGCGCCCCGGTCTGGGTTGGTTTCTGGATCGTCGCGGTCGGTGCATCGTGCGGCATGTACCTCGTGCCGCTCAACGCCTTCATCCAGCAGCGTATCCCAAGGGAACGGCGCGGCGAGGTTTTCGGTGCGTCGAGCTTCCTGAGCTTCAGCGCCATGGTGGCCGCATCCGGCCTGTTCTTTGTGCTTACCAAAGGTCTGCACCTCAATGCCCGAGGCTGTGTCTTTGTCACCGGACTGGTCGCGGCCGTTCCCGCGGTGCTCGCCTGCATGCGCCTGCCCAACTTCTTTACCCGCTTCTGGCTGACCCGTCTCGTTAAACGCCTCTACAAAATCCGATTCAGCGGCATGGAAAACCTGCCGCGCGAAGGGGGCGCTTTGCTGATCTGCAACCACACGGCCTATGCCGACTCGCTGATTCTCCAGTCAGCCACCCAGCGCCCCGTCCGCTTCCTCGTTTCGCGCGACGTTTTCAAGACATGGAAATGCTGCAAGCCAATCTTCAAGCTGACCGACTGCATTCCGATCCATACTTCGGACGGCCCGCGAGCGCTGGCCAAGTCGTTGAAAGAAGCACGCGAAGCGATGGAGGCCGGCGCCATCATCGCCATCTTTCCAGAAGGAGAACTCACCAAGAACGGTAGCCTGATGAAATTCAACAAGGGCTTCGAGAAGATTGCCCGGAAGAGCAATTGCCCGATCATCCCGGCACACATCGGCAACCTCTGGGGCAGCATCTTCAGCTTCAAAAACGGATCGCCCGGACTTCGACGCCCGGTCAAGTTTCCCTACCCCGTATCCGTCCGCTTCGGCAAGCCCCTGCCCGCCGACACCTCGGCCGAAGAAGCCCGCCGTGTGATCGCCGAGCTTGGTGCGCAGCACGCCACCGAAAAGAGCCAGCGCCCTGGACAGACCCTCTGCCACCGCTTCTTAAAACAGGCGCACCGTCACTGGTTCCGTCCGATTGCCTCCGACACGCTCGGCAACAGATCCACCTACGGCAAACTGCTGACCGGCAGCATCGCGCTCGCCAACCGCATCAAGCCCTGCGTAAAAAACCAGAAACACATCGGCATCTTCATGCCCACCTCGCTCGGCGGCGCAATCGCAAACCTGGCCGTTACCCTCTCCGGTAAAACCGCAGTCAACCTCAATTGGACCGCATCGCAGGATGCCCAGCAATCAGCTATTCAACAGTCACGCATCAAATACGCCATCACTTCGCGCCGCTTCATGCAGAAAACCAAGGTGCCGGATCTGCCCGTGCGCTGGCTCTACCTCGAAGACCTTCTCAAAAACCTTGGCCGCATCGAACGCTTCCGCGCCATCCGCGCCGCGCTCTTCGCCTCGCCAAAACATCTGGCGGGCGGACGCGAACCGCAGCCCGGCGACACCGCCGCCATCATCTTTTCGTCCGGCACCACCGGCACGCCCAAAGGTGTTATTCTCAGCCACGCCAACCTGCTGAGCAACGTTGATGCCGTCCAATCCATCAACCGCTTCGGCAAAAAGGACTCCATCTGCGCAATCCTGCCGTTGTTCCACTCCTTCGGCTACCTTGCGCTCCTCTGGTGGCCGCTACTTAAAGGTAGCCGCGTGGTCTACCACCCCAACCCGCTGCAAACCAGCCGCATCATTCGCCTGATTCGCGAGGAAAAACTGACCGCGCTTCTGGCCACGCCGACCTTCCTGCAAAGCTACATGCGCAAAGCCAAAGGAGAGGATTTCCAATCCCTGCAAACCGTTATCACTGGTGGTGAAAAACTAAACCCGGAACTCGCAACCCGCTTCGATGAAAAATTTGGTGTGCGCCCGATGGAAGGCTACGGCTGCACCGAGCTCTCCCCCGTCGCCCTGCTCAACAACGGGCAACCGCTACCCGGCGTCGCCATCCGCATCGTCAATCCCGAGACTCGCGAAGATCGCCCCAACGGCGAAGACGGCCTGATGCTGGTGAAGGGGCCGAACGTAATGCAAGGCTATCTCGACCAACCCGAAAAGACCGCCGAAGTCCTGCGCGACGGATGGTACAACACGGGCGACATCGCCCGCATGAATGCGCGGGGATTCGTCACCATCACCGGCCGCCTCTCGCGCTTCAGCAAGATTGCCGGCGAGATGGTCCCGCACAGCAAGATCGAAGAGGTCCTGCAACAGGCCTCCGAATCCGACGAACCCTGCGTTGCCGTCGTCGGCATCGCCGATGAAACCAAGGGCGAACAGCTCGCCGTCTGCTGCACCGAAAAAGCGGGCGACCCCGAAACCCTTGTTGCCAAGCTCCGGAAAACCGGCCTGCCCAACCTCTGGATTCCACGGGCGGCAAACTTTTTCCGTATCCCGGAGCTCCCCACCCTCGGAACCGGAAAACTCGATCTGCGTGCAATTCAAACCCTGGTGAACCAATGAAAATTATCCGTCTAATCGGTCTGATAGGAGTTATCGGTTTTATTGTCGCAATGTCGTTTGGCAAGGAACAACCCAAACCCAAGCACGAAACCGTCGTACTCCTTCACGGGCTCGCCCGGTCCGACAAGGCCATGAACAAGATGGAGAAGGAATTGCGTACCGAGGGCTACACCGTCATCAACCACGGCTATCCCTCCACCTCCGCCTCCATCGAAAAACTGACGGCACAAATCTTCAAAGCCCTCGAACCACAAATCAAAGATGCCAAAACCGTCCATTTCGTCACCCACTCCATGGGCGGGATCATCCTGCGCCAGCATCTCGAAGAGCACACGATTCCCTGCCTTGGACGAGTCGTTATGCTTGCGCCGCCGAGCCGAGGCAGCGAAGTGCCGGACAAGCTGGGCAACATCTTTCTCTACAAATGGATCAACGGGCCGGCCGGGAATCAGCTGGGCACCGGGACCAACAGCCACCCGCTCCGGCTGAAGGCACCGGCATTTGAACTGGGTATCATTGCGGGCGACCGCTCGATCAACCCGATTCTCTCCATGCTGATTCCCGGACCGGACGATGGAAAGGTATCGCTCGCCCGCGTTAAGCCCGCGGCCTACACCGACTACATCAAACTGCACGCCACCCACCCTTGCATCGCACGCAACAACAAAGCCATCGGGCAGACGAAGCATTTTCTCGAACACGGAAAATTCAACCAAGCAGGCGAGCCGCCTGCGATACGTACCGCAGGCGGCTCGCCTGCCCAGCAGAAGGAGGTTCACCATGATTAACATCACCGCAGCGTGGATCGGTTTCTTGCTGGGTTGCATTTCCGGCGCCCTGCCCGGACTCTTTTTCCACAACCCCGACTGGCTCGGTGGCTACACCTCGTGGCCGCGACGCCTCATCCGCCTAGCGCACATTTCCTTCTTCGGGATTGGGTTTCTTAATCTGGGCATGGGTCTGACCGGCCATGTTCTCGGCGTGGAATCCGCACCGGCATCGATCTTAATGATCGTTGGCGCGGTCGCCATGCCGACGGTCTGCTATGCCAGCGCCTTCCGCCCCGCGTTTCGCCACTTGTTTTTCATTCCCGCAGGCTCCGTGCTCGTATCAATAATTCTATTCATTGAAAGGATGGTGTAATCATGAAAATTGGATTCATAGCTATGAGCGGTATCCGCGCGTGCGATACCGAATTGTTGGAACTCGGACTGACGCTTCCCGGATTTGTGGAGCGCAGCAAACAGATTGCGTCCTTGCCAAGCCTTGGACTGCTGACGCTGGCGGGTATGACGCCCAAACATCACGATATCCACTATATCGAAATTCCCGACCTCTCCGCCGAAGAAGGCGGGCTTAAGGACTTTGATCTGGTTGCCATTTCAAGCTACAGCGCACAAATCAATGAGGCGTATGAACTGGCTCTGCGTTACCGGAAGCAAGGCACGCCGGTCGTTATGGGAGGAACGCATGTGACCGCCCTGCCACACGAGGCACAAAAATATTGCACGTCGGTGGTTCTAGGCGAAGGCGAAGCGGTTTGGACGGATGTGCTGGAAGATGCGGAGAAGGGGCAGATCAAGCTGATCTACGATGCGCGCAAACTGGACTACAGCCTGGCGGATGCACCCATGCCCGCCTTTGAATTGCTCGACATCTCGAAGTACAACCGCCTGACCGTTCAGACCAGCCGGGGCTGTCCGCACCACTGCGAGTTTTGCGCAGGCTCCAATTTGATCAGTAGCCGCTATAAACAGAAGCCCATCGAAAAGGTGCTGGCCGAGATCGACCGGATCTGCGAGATCTGGCCGCATCCGTTCATCGAGTTTGCCGACGACAACAGCTTTATCAACCCCGCCTATTGGAAGGAGCTTTTGCCCCAGCTCAAGAAGCGGCGGATTAAATGGTTCACCGAAACCGATATCTCCGTTGCGGAAGATCCCGGACTGCTATGCATGATGCGCGAGTCCGGCTGCGCGCAGGTGCTCATCGGCCTCGAAAGCCCCACCGCCGCGCCGCTCAACGGACTCGAAAAAAAGGCCAACTGGAAGCTCGGCCGCTTTGCGAAATACAAGCAGGCGATCCGCACCATTCAGTCGCATGGCATCACGGTCAACGGCTGCTTCATCGTCGGCCTCGACGGACAAACCGTGGAGGTCTTCGACGATATCTACAACTTCGTCAAGGAAGCCGAGCTCTACGAAGTGCAGATCACCATTCTCACTCCGTTTCCCGGGACGGCGCTGTATGAGCGGCTCAAGAAAGCGAACCGGTTGATCGAGCCGACCAACTGGAAAAAGTGCACCCTGTTCGACCTCAACTTCCGTCCGCAAAACATGACGCAAGATGAACTCCGGGAAGGCTTCCACCGCCTCACCAAAAAGCTCTATTCCGACGCCTTCACCCAATGGCGGCGGGACACCTTCAAGCAAAACCTGCGCACCATAAAAAAGAAGAAGCCATTGGAGAAAATGGCTTTGGCTGTATAGCGTTAATAAAATAGGGGAACTCCATGAAAAACAGGATTCAACTTTCACTGGCGACGGACAGCAACCGTATCAACATGGATCGCATCCGCCATAAAATCTATGCAACGGAACTGGGGCAATTCAAGCTGCGCCCCGACGGCATCCTGCCAGACCGACCCGAAGTCGAAAGCATCTACATCACCGCCTTTGAAGAGGGCAGGCTGGTCGGCTTTGTCGGCATTACCCCGCCCGACAGCCCTCGTTATTCCATAGACCACTATCTTTCCCGAAACGACATTCCCTTTTCTTTCGGCGAACATCTATACGAGATCCGCGCACTCACGGTGATCGATCCCGCACGGGGCTCGCTGGTTGCCCCGGCGTTGATGTACGCGGCGTTTCGCTGGGTGCAGGCCCATGGAGGGACGCAGCTCATGGCCATTGGCCACCGGAAAGTAGTGGATATGTATTTGCGGATGGGCATGCAAATGGTCGATCGCAGCTTTTGGTGCGGACCACTTGAATATGAACTATTGGCCGCCTCCGTTGACGCCATCGATACCGAACTGACACGGTTCGACGCCCGGCTGAACCGGCTTGAAAAACAAGTGGAGTGGAAGCTCAACGTCCCCTTCCGCCGTCCGACAAAATGCTACCACGGCGGCGCATTCTTCAACGCCATTGGCAACGGCTTCGACGACTTGAACCGGCGCAATAAAATCATCAACGCCGACGTTTTGGATGCATGGTTCCCTCCGTGTCCAGCCGCGCTGCAAGCGTTGCACGAACAACTTGGCTGGATTGTCCGCACCTCCCCGCCCAACCATGCGGAGGGACTTGTCCAAACCATCGCCAAGACCCGCGGGGTTGACGCTGAATGCATCCTCCCGGCAGGCGGTTCCTCGCCCCTGATTTTCCTAGCCTTCCAGCAGTGGCTGAAACCCAACTCGCGCGTGTTGTTGCTCGACCCAACCTATGGAGAATACGCGCATGTGCTGAACAAAGTCATCGGATGCCGCGTCGAGCGATTCAAGCTGCAACGAAACGAAGGCTACCGGTTGGACACCGGGCGGCTCGCCAAAAAGTTGAAAGAGGACTTCGACCTGCTGGTGTGGGTCAATCCCAACAGCCCCACCGGTCGCCATGTTCCCCGCCCGGAAATGGAAGAGCTGCTGAGCCAATGCCCGCCCTCCACCCGTATATGGATCGACGAGACCTACGTCGAATATGCCGGTCGTGGACAATCCTTGGAAACCTTCGCGGTCCGGAGCACAAACACCGTGGTCTGCAAATCGATGTCCAAGGTCTATGGACTGAGCGGGCTGCGGGTTGGCTACCTTTGCGGATCGCCCGGATTGCTCGAACCGTTGCGTGCCCTCACGCCACCGTGGTCGGTCGGCCTTCCGGCGCAAGTGGCCGCTGTCCATGCGCTGAAATCGCCCGACTACTACGAGAAACGCTACGACGAAACCCATCTTCTCCGTGCAAAACTGGTGCAAGGACTGCGGCAACTTGGCATCCAGGAAATCATTCCGGGAGTCGCAAACTTTATCCTGTTCCACCTGCCGGATGACCTCCCCGATTCCGCAACGGTAATCCACCGATGCCGCGAGCAGGGACTGTTTATTCGAGACGCCGCCGAGATGGGTTCAGGGATGGGCGACCGGGCAATCCGCATCGCAGTCAAGGATGCGGAAACAAACCGTCGCATGCTTAAAATCCTGGACCGCGGTCTCCAAGCAACCACGCACAAGCAGGTTTCCCGCACAATGGTCCAAGTGCTTTAATGCAGAGCCGCTTGCAAAACCTCTTGGTTTTGCGCGGCAGTTATCGGGTGCTGGTTATTGGTTGTTAGGCTAACTGCTTTCAGAACAACGGGTTGTTCTGATTGCCAACAACTGATAACCATAAACCGGAACGGCGAAACCGGAGGTTTTGCAAGTTCCTCTGCATATAGAAAACAGGAGAATAATGATGAGAAAAGTATCGGCGAAACAGACGCAATGGCTGAAGAAGGAACTTCCAATCCTTGAAAACGAGGGGGTGGTTTCTTCCGAGGTCGCGGGACGGCTGAAGTCCTATTATGATGAAAACACGGCGAGCGGAATGCACTGGGCCATCATTGCTTTTGCAGTCATTGGATCGCTCTTGATCGGCTCGGGGGTGATTCTGCTATTCGCCCACAACTGGGATGAACTGAGCCGCCCCGCCCGCGCAGTGCTGTCGTTCTGCCCGCTGTTGATCGGTTCGGCCTTGAGCGTTGTTGCGCTGATGAAAAAGGGCGGAATCGCGTTGCGGGAATCGGCGGGGCTATTCCATTCGCTCGCCATCGGGGCATCGATTGCGCTGATTGGACAGACCTATCACCTACCGAGCGATACGCCGGCTTTCCTGCTGACATGGGCGTTGCTCATTATGCCGCTCATGTTCCTGCTACGCTCGACAGGATCGTATCTGATCTATCTGGCCTTGGCTTGCGGTTGGAGCGGCGTGGCGCAGGATACCTACGGACAGGCGGCCGGGTTCTGGCTCTTGATGGTTCCGCCCATCACCCGTCTCGTCTCTTTGATGCGTAAAGACCGCCATGCTCCCGACTCTTTACTGAGCCTGTGGGGAATCTTGTTTACGCTCAGCATCTCGACCGGGATTGTTTTCGAGCGGACGGTGCCGGGACTGTGGATCGTGGCCTATTCCGCGTTGCTCAGCGGAGCGGGATTGCTTGGCATGCATCTCTACGGCGAGCGCGACGGTTGGAGCAATCCACTGAAAACCTTCGGAATCATCGGCATCGCCTTGCTGGCCTATCTCTTTACCTGGACCGATATGTGGCGTGAAATTGGATGGCACCATGTGCGGTCGGGATGGCACCACCGCGCATGGGGCGCATGGTTGGACGGCGGAATTACCTTTGTCCTGCTGGCCGGATGGGCGGCCGCCGCCGTGAAGACGTTTCGGCGCGATTCCATCGAAATCATCACATTGGCAGTCTTCCCTATCATTGCCGGTTTTTGCTTTCTGGCCCAATCAACGGCAATCAATACCGACCTGCTCAATGCGCTGGTCTTCAATGGCTTCATGTTCTTCCTTGGCATCATGTATATTGTGATGGGCTGCCGGAACACCAAGTTGCGGCAACTCAATGGCGGCATGGCGGTGCTCTCCCTGCTACTGGTCACCCGCTTCTTCGATTCCGACTTTGGGTTCCTTGCCCGCGGCATCGTTTTCATTGTTCTTGGCATCTGCTTTCTAACGGCCAACCTCGTCATGGCGCGCCGCAAAAAACAGCAGGAGGTAGTATCATGAAAAAGCTTTCCCTTGTTGTACTCGGCATCTTGATTGCCGCCCAAATCGCCATCCCATTCTCCATGATCCGCAGCCGGGAAAACATCCTGCGCAATGGCGAGCTGTTCCGGTTCAAGACCCGCCCCATCGATCCCGCCGACCCGTTCCAGGGAAGATATGTCTGGCTCGGGTTCGAGGATGACTACATTCCCTGCTCCAAAGACGACAAACCGGATTTAGCCTACAAGATGCCGATCTACGCCATGCTGGAAATCGATGAGGAAGGCTTTGCGCACCTTACCGGTTGGAGTCGCGAGAAGCCCGTAGAGAGCCATTTTCTGAAAACCCGTTATCTTGGTGAAAAAATGGACTGGAACCGCAGAGAGAGAAAGTCCCTCTACCAAGGCATCCGGATCGACATTCCCTTCGACCGCTACTACATGGACGAGGCCAAGGCGCCGCGCGCCGAGCGGCTTGCGCGGGAGGCCACGCGCAACACCAACTGCTGGGCAAATGTCCGGATTCTGGATGGGAAAGCGGTGATCGAGGATGTCTTTGCCGAAGGTCAATCGCTACGCGATTTGGCGGCGGAAAAAGAGTGAATATTGGCCTTGCCAATGACAGGGGGGTTATCTATCTTCTGCATCTCTTTTGAATAAAAAGGCTGCGTAGCTCAGTCGGCAGAGCAGCGGAATCATAATCCGCTTGTCGGTGGTTCAAGTCCACTCGCAGCCACCATCTTCAAACCCCTGTTCTTAAGGAATTAGGGGTTTTTTTAT
>CBDVCB010000019.1:0-37488 GCA_965372395.1 uncultured bacterium | reverse complement strand
ATCTTTCGTCAAGTACGCAACTGGGGCCGCGCTACGGATTCCTCCATTCAACCTATGTGACCGTTGTCGGGTCTTGACCTTTGAAAAGTTCTCTCGCACTATGAAACCAGCTATAGCCTCTTGGTTACGGGAGGGGAGCCTAACTATATCGGGATCTTTGAGTTAAAGCGGCATTGCGTGTGATGCTAAAGAAGTGGGAAATTGAGGGGCAGGATGTGAAGTGCAAGATCTGCGGAAATGACAAAGAAAACCAAGCATATGATGTCAGGGAGATGATGTTTAGTCATGGTGATGTCTTCCGTTATTTCCAGTGCGCCAAATGCGACTGCCTGCAAATAGAGACCATTCCTTCTGATCTATCCAGATACTACGCTGATGACTACTACTCCTATCAGGAGGGTAGCGGAGGGTTAAGAAATTTCCTCGAGAAGGTGAGGGATCGACACTCATTTTCAAAGCGGGGGATCGTGGGCCGTCTTTTAAATGTCATGTTCCCAAATAAGGCTATGGAGTCCCTTCGCTTACTGTCAATCAATTCAAAAACATCAATTCTGGATGTCGGATGTGGCGCAGGATCCCTGTTATGCGTATTGCGCGAATTCGGCATGGAGAATCTTCTCGGCATTGATCCGTATATTGATGCAGACCTTCGATATGAAAACGGGGTGGAGATTCTACGTAAGCAAATAACTGATATTGAGGGCCGTTTTGATGTCATGATGTTTCATCATTCTTTTGAGCATTTTCAAGATCCTGCCGAAGCCCTGGGTGCTGTTTCCAGATTGCTGAAACCAGGAGGGCATTGTTTGATCAGGATTCCGATCATTCCTTCCTATGCATGGGAACACTATGGAGTTAACTGGGTGCAGTTGGATGCTCCAAGACACATTTGTATCCACTCCATAAAAAGCATGGAGATTCTCGCTCGGCAGGCTGGCTTGGAGGTTGGAAATGTGGTCTATGATTCTACTGCATTCCAGCTATGGGGAAGTCAGCAGTATGCGGAAGGTATTTCGCTTCAGGATTCACGTTCTTTCTTTGTGAATCCAATGAAGTCGACTTTTTCGATATGGCAAATAGCTGCCTTTGCAAGGCGTGCAGCGGCATTGAACAGAGCGGGGCAAGGAGACCAGGCAGCTTTCTATTTGAGAAAGCTGACTTCAGGATAGGGGGGGGGCTTCGTTTTCGGATGCCAGGGTTGAATAGGATGAAAGTTGCAGTGGTCATCTTAAATTGGAACGGAAGGGGTTTTCTCGAAAAATTCCTGCCGTCGGTTGTTGCGCATAGTGAGGGCTGCGCCGAGGTGATTGTTGCAGACAATGCTTCGAGCGATGGTTCTGTTGAGTTCCTCAAGGATCGGTATTCGCAGATCCGCCTTATAGAGCATCCGGAAAACGGCGGGTTTTCAAAGGGTTACAACGATGCACTCCGGCAGGTGGACGCCGAATACTACGTTTTGCTCAATTCGGATGTCGAGGTGACGGAAGACTGGATTGTTCCCATCATTGAAATGATGGATGCCGATCCGTCCATCGCCGCGTGCCAGCCCAAGATCCGGAGCTTTTACGAGCGATCCAAATTCGAGTATGCCGGTGCGGCCGGCGGTTTTATCGATGCCTATGGCTATCCCTTCTGCCGGGGCCGTATTTTCGATGTGCTCGAAGACGACCAAGGCCAATATGACAATGCGTGTGAAGTCTTCTGGGCCACGGGAGCTTGTCTGTTTGTGCGCGCAGAAGCGTATCACGCGCTCGGCGGGCTTGATGAAGATTTCTTCGCCCATATGGAGGAGATCGACTTTTGCTGGCGGCTGAAAAATTCCGGATACAAGATCATGTATTGCCCCGACTCGACGGTCTTCCATGTGGGCGGTGGTTCATTGCCCAAAGAGTCGCCGCGCAAAACCTATCTGAACTTTAGGAACAACTTGTCGTTGCTGGTGAAAAACCTTCCGGCAAAGAGGCTGGGATGGGTGCTGTTTGTCCGCTATCTTCTGGACATGTTTGCTTGGCTGAATTTTCTAGTAAAAGGAAACCGGGGCGATGCGGCGGCAGTATGGTCCGCTTATTCGCACTTCCTGCGTTCGCTTCCACTGAACATGAAAAAGCGGCGTGCCCTCCAACAACCCGATGTGGGGCAGATGTTTTGGGGTAGCATCGTTTTCGAGTATTTCGTGCGCGGAGTTACGGTGTTTTCGGAGTTGAAAAAGAGCATGTGGCGTTGATGTGGCTATGGGTTTATTGACAAATATCCATGATTTTATGAGCCGCAAGGAGTGCCCGTACACCCAGTTCGCGAAGTATGTCCTTTGCGGAGGGATATCCGTCGTCGTCGATGCGGGGATCTTCTACTTGCTGGCATGGCTGGCATTCCCCTGCCTGCAGGCAGGCGATCCCGCCACGAAGCTCTTGGAACTGCTTGGTTTTTCCGTTCGGCAGGCCTCTCCGGAAACCATCGTCCGGAACTACTGGATCATCAAGGCCTTCTGCTTCTTTGCATCGAATGCAACGGTTTATGTGCTCAATGTATTGTATGTGTTCGAGAGTGGACGCCACCGCCGCCACCATGAAGTGCTGTTGTTTTTCTCGATTTCATTGTTTGTCTTCCTCGGGGGCACCTGGCTGGGGGCGCTGCTGATCAAGCAGGCGGGCTGGCAGACTACCTATGCCTACCTCTTTGTGCTCGCCCTTGGTGTAGTCACCAACTACGCTTTGCGGAAGTTCTTGGTATTCAAGCGATGAAACTCTCCATCATCATTCCTGCCTACAACGAAGAACTTCGGCTTCCGAAGACACTCAACGACTATGCCAGCTTCTTTGTCGCAAAGTTTGGCGATGACGTGGAGTTGATTGTGGTGATAAACCATTGCTCCGATGGAACGGAAGAGATCGCCCTTGCTGCGGCCCAGACCCATCCACAGATCAAGGTGGTGGTGGAACCCTCCCGGATTGGAAAGGGCGGGGCGGTTGAAATGGGCATGCGGATGGCAAAAGGCGATCTTGTGGGATTTGTTGATGCCGACGGAGCAACTCCGCCAACGGCGTTTTTTCAACTATTGGAAAACATGGGTGATGCAGGATGCATTATTGGTTCCCGCTGGATCGAGGGCGCGGTCGTGAGTCCTAGACAACCGTTTTTGCGCAGGCTGGCGTCGCGTATCTTGAACAAGATTGTTGTGCATGGAATGTTTGGATTGCAGATTCGCGACAGCCAATGTGGAGCCAAGCTATTCCGCAAGGATGTGCTTGAAAGAGTGCTTCCGGAATCCACGGAGCCGGGCTGGGCATTCGATATTGATTTGTTGTGCCGCGTCAAGCGGCTGGGCTATGATATCCGTGAACTTCCCATTGAATGGCACCATGTCCCTGGGAATCCAACCACTTTCATGTTGATGTCGCTGCAGATGCTGGCATCGGTTTTGCGGGTAAAGCGAGCGCTTGCCCGTTCGCAAGGAAAAGGTTTATGAAAAGCGACAAAGTCAAATTCCTGCTCTGCGGCCTCTTCTTCATCGTCCTCGCCGCCATCACCTTCCGCTGTGTATGGGGCGCGGACATGGTCTTCTCCGCTTCCGACCTGAATATTGGACGTCTTGCGCAAATGAAAAATAATTTACCGGAGTCGGTTTTCGGCTATTTCTCCAGTAAGCCTGTATTGGGGAGTAGCGGTTTTGGTTTTCGGCTGTTTACTTTGTTGTTGGCTGTGACACCACTTGAAATATTTGCCAACACCTTCTATGGCTTAGTTCTGGTGTTTGGTTCGGTCTCGCTAGTTTGGTTTCTTCGCCTATGGAATCGGAGCTGGCTGGCTTCCGTGTTTGGTGCCCTGATCGCGTTTTGGTTTAATTCCATTATGTTGGCCGCAGGCGGGCATGCTTATAAGATGGAGGTGCTCGCCTTTTCGGTATTGAGTTTGTGTTTGATCGAAAAATCCGTCCGCGCCGAGTCGCTGAGGAGGGGGGTAGGGTTCTCGCTCCTTGCTGGTCTATCCATCGGGGTTATGATGATCGAGCAGCAGGATGTGGCTTTGCTGTCGGGGCTGTTTGTGGGTTCCTATGCCATCTTTCGTTTGCTGCGGGTGCATCTTAAGGAACCCATGAAATGGGGGGCTGTTTTAGTTCCGATCGCTATTGTTTCCTTGCTTCTGGCCGGGAACACCTTGATGGGTTCCTATAAGCACAACATTGTGGGAGCGGCTCCGATGCAACAAGGGCAAGGCAATGGGGAGGCCAAATGGAACTACATTACCCAGTGGAGTATGGTACCGTCGGAATGGCCGGATTTGGTTGCGCTGGGTTGGAGTGGTTGGAGCTCGGGGAATCCTGAAGGGCCATATTGGGGGACGATCGGTCAGTCGGCAGAGTGGGAAACCACTCGGAAAGGTTTTCAGAACTTTAAACTCACGAGTGTCTACTTCGGCATTATTCCTTTCTTGTTCGGTGGATTCGGTGTGGTGTGGGCGTTTAGGAACCGAAAAAACGAGGAGGGGCAGCAAATCCTGTTTTGGTCGGTTGCGGGGGTTCTTGGTCTTTGGCTCGCCTTTGGTAAGTATTCTCCATTGTACCAGCTTTTCTATCAACTTCCATTGGTTGGGAATATTCGTGCCCCGATGAAGTTTATGGATAATTTCCAGATCTGTCTTGGCATTGTTGCTGCCTATGGTCTCGACGGTTTGATGGTCGACGGTAAAGCAGGTAGAATTACGAAAGCGCTATGGATCGCTGGTTCGGTTTTGGGCGGGCTAATGCTGTTGGCGGGGCTTGAGTTGCTGGTTTTTCCCGATGCCCAAATGTCCGCGTTTGCCCAGATGGGATTTGAATCCTATGCAGAAACGATGCTTGAAAATATGTCGAATGCATGGATCCATGGCGCATTGTTGGCTCTTGTTATGGCGGGGTTGGTTTTTGCGGTTTGGAAGGGGGTGAAGCCGGTTAAGTGGGTGGCCGTTGCTTTCGTTGTCGTTTTGGCGACAGATAGTTTGGTTCAAACCTCCCATTATTTTCGTGCCTCAAATATCGCTTCGCTGAAAAAAGGGAATGTGCTGATTAACTATCTCAAGGAACATCAAGAAAACGAACGTAGCTATTTTTTGGATTCGCAGGGAATCTATAACCAGTGGCTGGCATCCGATGGGCCGTATCACGATTTGAATATTTTCAATATCTGGCAAATGCCGCGTATGTCGGTGGAGTATAAGGAGTTCCTCGGAACGGTAGGCCGCAACCAGATCCGACTCTGGGAATTGTCGGCCATCAAATACGTTGCGGCACCGGCCGGAATTCTTCAGCAGTTGAAACAAAACCCTGAGTTGGGAAAACAGTTTAAACCTGTTCTAAACTATCAGGTGCCGACTGCGCAGGGCATGCGGAAGGATGTGTTGCTTGAATTCAAGGGTGCAATTCCACGCTTCGCCCTTTTTCAAAATTGGGAGACTGTGCCAATTGAAGAACATTGCGGCAGACTGGTTTCTCCAGCATATAATCCTCAGACAACTGTATTGGTTGATTCGAGTGGGTCTATGGAAACCAATCCCGGAGGATCCGACTTTAAACCTGCCCATGCCAGAACCACGAAATGCAAGGCCAGTATTGATGTGAACTTGTCCGCGCCATCTATACTTCGTTTCTCTCAGCGTTATGAGGAAGGGTGGAACGTATTCGTTGATGGTCACCCAGCAGATCTTCTGCGGGTAGACTATCTTTGCATGGGGGTTCAGGTTCCCGCAGGGGAGCACACCGTCGAGTTTTGTTGTGTTTCTGGTGCGGGAAGGTTTTGGTTTGCGGTAGGTCTGTTTTTGATCGCATTGGCTGCAGGATCTGTGCTGGTTCGAGTGGGGGAGTGAAAGCGATAGTCTATGATTAAGCTTATTTTTAAAGATATGCTTAGACGGCCGGGGAAAGTAATTGAGTTTCTGTTGCACGATGCCCTTTTTCGTCATTCTGCTGTTCTCTTTTTGGCTTCTGCCTGTGCGATGGTTGGTGACGTGGGATTTCAAATGATAAGCGGCCGTATGCTGTCGCAGAAAGAGTATGCCTTAATGGCAACTTTTCTTGCATTTTTTGCTCTCGTCAATCGTCCTGCCGGCACGCTTGCGGTTGCAATGAATCATTATGTGGCTTTGCTTGAAAAGGATGGACGACATCGCTGTATTGGGCGTCTGCTTGTAAAGTGGCTTCTGCTGGCAGGGGGAGGGGCTTTGGCTCTTTCTATGGCCATCGGTCTATTTTCATCCCAGATTGCTGCATCTTTTCATCTGGAGAGAAGCACACCCATCATAGTTTCCGCCTTGGTCTTACCCGCCATTATTATTAGTCCTGTATTGGTCGGTTCGCTTCGGGGGCTACAGCGGTTTGGGTGGGTTTCTGCGGTGCAGATCGGAACAGCTTTTGGACGGTTGTTATTTGCCTTGGTCTTTCTTGTCTTTATTGCTACCTCCTGCGGTTGGGCGCTGGCCGGCCATGTGACAGGGCTATACATTGCGCTTGGAATAGCTCTTTTCCCGCTGTTGTATTTCTTTCGCTTAAAAAGCAAAGGGGGATCTTTACCTAAGCTTCCTAGCTTGCGCTTGTATCTTCTCAAATGTTCAATTATTCAACTGGGGTTTTCGGTTTTGGTCACGGGCGATATTATTATCGTGAAGTACTATCTTCCTGAATCCGATGGGTTTGCCTATGCCGCAACACTTAGCCGAATGGTGTCTCTCATGGCGGCGGCGATTGGAGGATCTATGATGCCAAAGGTTGCCTCCGCTCAGGTGTTCACGAGTGAGCACCGTGCTTTATATTTACGATCCATGCTTTATACCGTGATTGCTGTGCTCGGTTCGCTGGCATTCTGTCTTTTCATACCACAACTTCTACTGGCTCTCTTGTTCGGGGAGGCGGCATCCGGTGCGGAGGTGGTCGGTTATACGCGCGGCATGGCACTTGCCATGGCACCCTCAACACTGCTTGGAATCAATGTCGGGCTCCTGCTTTCACAACGGCGATTCAAGATGCTCGTTGTCGTTATTGCCTGCGCTATGGGTTACCTTGTTTCCGCAAGCATATGGCATGCTTCCGCCGTCCAGATCATCTGGATTTCTGGGCTGACAAATTTCCTGGGACTTGCTGTAACCACGTTTGGGATTCTACGGTCGGGGAATGCCGGAATGCGGAAGAATGGGACGAGGGAAGTTGCGGTATGAAAATTCTTTATTTTAGCGCAATCGAACAAAACGTCGGATGGGGGGCTGAATGTTTTATGAATCAGGCTCTTTTGAAGCATGGGGCTGAAACCGTCGCGATTGATTACAGGAGCAATAGAGGACGGTTGGGTAGAATCTGCAAAACCGTTGAAGGGATTGATTGTCTTTTTCTGCAGCGGGGGGATGATTTCCCTTTGGAAATCATCAAGGCGGCGAATGTTCCCAGATTCTTTTGTTTTTCAGAATTGTTGGCAAGGCGGCACGATGCCGATCATCTATTCCGATCCGGTCTATTCGACCATTATTTTGTTCGAAGCAATTCCTGTCGAGATTCCCTTGTTGAAAAAGGATGGGTGGAAGAAAAAAAGATAAGCGTCCACCTGAGTGCCTTCGATCCGAACCTGTATTTTAAAATCCCGGATATGGAGAAAGACATCGATGTGCTGTTTCTCGGAAGCCTGACCAAACGACGGAAAAGAATTCTAAAAGAACTGTCCCTTCAGTGCAAAGTTGAAGTGTGTTCGGCATTCGGTACTGAAGCAAATAAGTATTTTAACCGGGCAAAGATTGTGCTCAATATTCATGCTGAGGATTTTCCAGATACGGAAACGAGGGTATACGAGGTGCTGGGAAGCGGAACCTTGCTGATCTCGGAAACACTGGCTTCGGAGAATCCATTTACGCATGAACAGTTTGTTGAGGTAAACTCCGTTGACGAAATGTGCAGGAAAATCGACTTCTATTTGAAAAATGAAAAGGATCGGGAAGTTATTGCCACCGCAGGGCGGGCGGTGGTTCTCGAAAACCATACATATGCCCGGAGAGCGGGAGGGCTGATTGATGTTTTCCAAATGGTTCCGTGCAAAACCGACAACTCCTTTAATCAACCTCTTTTGGATAAATTCATTAAAGAAGAGCGCTCTATAACAGCTTGCCGGTATGCTAGGCGGAAGATTCTTGATGTGATAGATAAGGTGAAAGATATATGAAAGTATCAGTTATTTTTGGTACACGTCCAGAAGCCATCAAGCTGGCTCCGGTTGTTCTGGCGTTGAAAAAGAACCCACACTTCGAATGTCATGTCTGCGTGACGGCGCAGCATCGGCAAATGCTGGACTCCATTCTGAAGGTCTTCGGTATCGTACCGGATGTTGATCTGAACCTGATGGAACCCGATCAGACTCTGGCAGCGCTGACCGGTGTGGCGTTGAAACGACTTGATTGTTATATGAAGGATTTCAAGCCTGATATGGTTATGGTTCAGGGAGATACCGCAACCACCCTTGCGGGCGCTATGGCTGCTTTTTTTTATCAAATCCCCGTCATTCACCTTGAGGCTGGTTTGCGAACGGGCAATCTGATGTCACCGTGGCCGGAGGAAGGTAATCGAAAGATGGTTACGCAAATCGCTACGCTCCATCTCGCCCCAACAGCACTTAACAAGCAGAATTTATTGCGCGAATCAGTTGACGAGGAAAGCATCGTGGTTACCGGAAACACGGTTGTTGATGCGCTCTTCTTCGCGGTAGAGAAAGCAAAGGGCAATCTTCACGAGACCGAATGTCTGCCGTCGTACTTTATGGAAAATGAAAGGCGTATGGTGCTGATAACCGGACATCGTCGTGAAAACTTTGGGAAGGGGTTCCTGAATATTTGTAAGGCGATTGCGTGTTTGGCGTCAAAGTACCCGGATATCGATTTTGTTTATCCGGTTCATCTCAATCCAAACGTGCAAAAACCCGTTCTGGAAATCCTCGGGGGTGAAGCCCACGCCATCCCCAATATACACTTGATCGAACCGCAGGATTATCTATCATTTATTGCGCTCATGCAACGTGCATTCCTGATACTGACCGATTCGGGCGGCGTACAGGAGGAGGCTCCTAGTCTTGGAGTTCCGGTGCTGGTGCTACGGGATACGACTGAGCGGCCTGAGGCGGTGGATGCAGGTACAGTAAGACTGGTGGGAACCGATTACGATGCGATTGTCGAGGGAGCCTCCGCGCTGCTTGACGACGAGGTGCTTTATAAAACGATGTCCATATGTCATAATCCCTATGGTGACGGGAAAGCTGCAGAACGGGTTGTTGACGCGTTACTGAGGAATTTAAGTAAAAAAGGAGAAGAGGTGTGAAAGATTCAATTCCTGATGGCGTTCCGTTGGTGTCTGATTATAAGGCCGTGGCGGATTCCGATGTGTTCAAGGCAATGGAGCAATACTCCGCAAATTTTCTTTCGGCAAATGATGCTGTGTTTAAGAATTACACGAAAAAATGGGTGAGGGATCCGCTCCATCAATGGAGTCGTCAATGGGAGTATCCCTATGTATATGATCGGATCCGGAAAGGAACTCGGGATATAAAAACCCCTAGGATTCTGGATGCCGGTTCAGGGATCACCTTTTTTCCTCACTATCTGAATGCCGAGATTAACAATGCTGCAATTCATTGTTGCGATTACGACGAGACCATCGCGATGGTTTTTGAACAGCTCAATGCCGGCAAGGAACAGCCCGTAGAATTTGTCTCTGCCGACTTGAGGACGCTACCTTATGCGTCGGAGTCGTTCAATGCGGTCTACTGCATTTCCGTTCTCGAACATACGGATGGCTTTGAAAAGATCATTAAAGAGCTTTCTCGGGTTCTCGTGCCGGGCGGAGTGATGGTGATTACGTTCGATATCTCCATGGACGGAACGCGGGATATTGATTTGGACAGGGCTGAGACTCTGTTGTCATCCCTGTCGCGTATTGTGAAAAAAGAAGAAACGCCGTCACATAATCTCCGGGTCCAACTTTCTTCCCCTGATATTTTCACAACGCTAACGGCCCATGAAATCGACGTAGACCTCCTCCCGTGGACCCCGCCGCCTATGCTGTGGGGTCGGATCAAGGCCTTTGTGTCCAGTGGGCGCTTTACGTGGCCACCACCTCTGACGGTGTACTGTCTAAGTCTCACCAAATGCTCTTGAGAGCATGATCAGAAAAATAGGTGCCAGAGAGAAACGATCAGGACATATTGAATGGCTCTGAGGGGGCATCTCAGAACAATTATGCAGTATGGATATGGTATGTTTAACATTCCTTGAATTAAATTTGCTTGGTAGGATGACAGTTATAGGATGTGTTGCGGATAAGTTTTTTATGAGGATTGGTATTGTTACAACATGGTTCGAGCGGGGTGCAGCCTATGTGTCTCTGGCCTACAAACAGGCATTGGAAGCGGCTGGGCATAAAGTTTTTATATTTGCACGTGGCGGCGAAATTCAGGCCAAAGGCGACTCGAAATGGGATGGCGTTGAGGTCACGTGGGCAAAAAAATCCATCTTGATGGATGAGAGTGGAATTGATCTGAAGCAGTTCAAACGGTGGTTGGAAACAGAAAGGATTGCGGCCGTTTTATTTAATGAACAACATTCTTGGGGACCTGTACTGCTATGCCAGGATCTCGGTATTCCAACTCTTTCCTATATTGACTACTATACGAAAGACACGGTGTCTCTGTTTGGTAATTATGATGCGTTGATTTGCAATACTCGGAGGCACAACTCTGCCTTCGACTGGCACTCCGGTGCGAGATACATTCCGTGGGGTGTGGACACCGACCTGTTCCGTCCGAAGCCCGAACGCCGCAAAGGGAGGGCTGGTAGTGGAAATGTTATTTTTTTTCATAGTTGTGGTATGTCACCCGTTAGAAAGGGGACCGATCTTTTGATCAGGGCCGTTGCCCGGATGCAGGACTCGACTTCCCGTTTGGTTATCCACGCCCAGAAAAATATATACGAACTCTTACCCGACGATGTTGAAACGATTGGGCGGCATCTTGAAGATTGCGGGCGTCTTCAGATGGTTAATAAGACAGTTCCCGCGCCCGGCCTTTATCATATGGGAGATGTTTACGTATATCCTACTCGCTTAGAGGGCATTGGGTTGACGATTTGCGAGTCGCTTGCGTGTGGACTCTCGGTGATTGTTCCTGACAACGCCCCCATGAATGAATTTGTTGAGAATGAAGATCATGGTTTCAAAGTTCGGGTGGCAGAATATTACGATCGGCACGATGGCTATTACTGGCCGTCCTGCATTGTCGATGTTGAACATTTGGCTCAACAGTTGGACTGGTGCGCAGCAAATCCCGCCAAAGTTGCGGCCATGAAAGATTCCGCACGAACCTATGCCTTAGCGCACAGGAACTGGAAGTCGCAATATGCGGCTGTTGGTGAGATTTTTGAATCGCTTGAAATTCTTACAGGTTTGGCTCGTGCCGACGCGCGCAAAGCTGCAGATCAGACGCTGATGCTAAAACACCGGATCATAGTGTTCATTGATGTGAATGCCCGGCGACTGGCAAAAAAAAGCAAGACCTTGCAATCCCTTCACGATCGACTGATTGCTTGGCTCGAAACTCGGCATGCTAAGCGCAGGTAGACTTTTGGCCATGGCGGCCTAAAGACCCTGATCGACTCAATTTTTTTTCCAGTCACTGCGGCAAGAACTGGTCGGCAACCTCGTTGCTCATAATGTTCTGGTGTGGTAAGAGGAGGGGGTGAAGGGGTTCTTTTTGGTTTATTTTTGTAGTGTGTTTAGGCCTTGATGGCTCCGGTTCCGCAGGCATTTCTTGTGTCTACAACTAAATTGGCATGCTCGTTAAGAAGGTTGTAATCAACCGCGGCATGATTCGTGGAAATCAGTACGCAATCATAAGATGATAATGATTCCTTGGTTAGATCGATGCTTTCTCGCCCTTCGAACTGAGGGTATTCACGTTTGTGACGGATCGTCGGCACATGTGGGTCATGATAGTCGACAAGTGCGCCAAGGTTTTCCAGTAGCTTCATCAGCTTATAGCTCGGTGACTCCCGATCATCGTCAATATTAGGCTTATACGCCATTCCGATTAGTAAAATTGCACTCCCGTTAGTTGCTTTTCCCTTATCATTCAACGCGAGCATTACCTTGTTAACTACCCACTCCGGCATTGTAGCGTTGATTTCGCCAGCGAGTTCAATAAAGCGGGTAGGCATTTCATATTCCTTGGCTTTCCAGCTGAGATAAAATGGATCTATCGGTATGCAGTGCCCGCCCAGTCCTGGACCCGGGTAGAATGCTGTGAACCCAAAGGGTTTTGTTTTGGCGGCATCGATGACTTCCCAAATATCAATGTTCATGCGGTCGAACAGCATTTTTAGTTCATTAACCAATGCAATGTTCACACACCGATATGTGTTTTCTAGAATTTTAGTAGCTTCTGCTGCATCGCAGCTGGAAACGGAAACCGGGGTATCAATTGCCAATTTATAGATGGCAACGGCAACCTCCAGCGATGCCTCATTATAGCCACCAACCACCTTGGGAATGGTTTTAGTTGAAAAATCTTTCCGGCCTGGATCTTCCCGCTCTGGAGAATAGGCCAGATGAAAGTCACCGCGATCAATATTCAAGCCACTACGAGCTTCAAGAATGGGTTTCATCACTTCTCGCGTTGTCCCAGGATAAGTGGTCGATTCCAAAACCACTAATTGTCCTTTTCTTAAATATTTACCGACTTCATTGCACGAGCATTCAACGAATGATAAATCCGGCTCCCGCATCTTGTTCAAAGGAGTAGGAACTGCGATGAGAATGGCATCTGGTTCGCACAAACGACTAAAGTCCGTCGTAGCGGTAAATAGTTTAGAGTTAATCATGTCCTCGATGGTTTTATCAGGAATATGCTTAATATAAGTCTTCTTTTTCTCAAGCGTGTTGATTTTTTTTGGATCAACGTCGAAGCCTATTACGCTAACACCGCCCTTCACAAATTCGCGGCACAAAGGCAGCCCGACATAGCCCAGTCCTATAATACCAATTACGGCACTTCTTTTTTCAATTTTGTTCAATAGTTCATTCATAGGTCTTCACCATGTAAGGATATCGTTTTATGACTCCAGTGTATTTTGTAGAGCTCTTTCTATACGCTAATGACGCTCCCCGACCCAAGGGTCGGGGTATCTTAAGTTACTCTTTTCCAAACAACTCGCCTTGGTGCAGTTGTTTATAGGTCTTCCCTTGGTTCCTTACGTATTTCACAATTGCTTCCTCGCAAGCATATTGACCCACGGTGTTCGCATAGTATCCACTCGTCCACAAAGAACCGCCCCACAATATCTTTTTTACTTCAGGATGCCTCCTGAAGATTTCCTTCGCTGTGACACTCTTGATGATCGTAACCAATCGAGTCACAGACATAGTCGGAACACCCTATACTAGAAAATGAATATGGTTTTCTTCCATACCTATTTCAACAAAAACAATTTCGTACCTTTCTCCGATTCCAAGGCAAACGTCCCGAAGGCTTTCTTCCACACTTTCACTGAAAACCTTGCGGCGATATTTGGAAGGAAACACCAAATGATACAGAAGTAATGTTTTGTTATGACTCTTATAGGCATGCTCGCTCATCCGTTCAAATTACCATAGGTGCATCCGAGTTGCGCCCCAGAGGGGCGGGGAATTAGACCCTCCTTTGATTAAATCCCCATTTTTGTATATTCACCGATCCAATGCCGTTCCAGTTCCTTCGGAGAAAATTGCTTAGCGACTTCCTCTGGCATTACATGTTGAGGCGATCTGTTTTTATAAAATTTTCTAAGGGCATCCACCCAAGCGGAACGTTCGAGCGGTATCACGGTTACAAGAGAGGATGGGAGATATTCAAGCGCTCCTACATTGGGTGAAGAAAGGCAATGTGCGCCAGCTGCTGCGGCCTCAATGGCGGCGTTGCAAAAGTTTTCATAGAAGGAAGGCAGCGGAAAAATATCGGCAGCGGATAACCAAAGGCATCGTTCGCGACCGACAACATGGCCAACAAACTGGACTTGCTGTTCAATTCCCAGATGGTTGGCCATCTCTTTAAGTTTCTCCCTGACCCCGTGCATCGAGTTGCCTGCAAACACAAGGCATGCATCCGATCCAAGGTTGGCGCGGTGGAAACTTTCCAAGAGGAAAGGGAGGTTTTTCTCATTTGCCAAGCGGCCATAGAAGACCACATAGAACGCATCTGGCTCCAGCCCTAGTTGTTTTCGCGCTTCCGCTCGTGTTGGCGGGGCTGTGAAATCGGTCAAATCCACGGGGTTGGGGATTTTGATGATGTTTTTAGCCCGTTGTGCCGCTCGCCAAGAGGTTTCCTCCTCCCAGTCTGCTGTAATGTGGATACCGTGTACGTTTCGCAAGTTGATCTTTTCCATTGTGTGGAAAAGTACCTGCTTCAATATCGGCATACGGGTAAAGTGATCGTCTCCGTAATGGCAACGGCAACTAATGATGGCCGGTGTCTTCCTGAGTCGGGCAATGATTCCAGCGACAAAGGTTGTAAAATTCCACACCCCATTAATGTGGATGACATCATGTTTTGACGCATTCTTGTAAAGTTGCTTCCATGTCTTAGGAATAAGTCCGAATCCCCAGAATCCGATAGATTTAGAACAATGAACCGTTATCGTTTCCGGCAGGTAAAAGTCTTTCGGAGTATAAGGCATCGCTTTGCTGTCGCCAATATATAGAGTTACTTTGTGGCCTGCAGCGGCTATGATTTTGGCTTGTTGGGCCATTGAGCGCGGCATGCCTCCTCCATGGGAGGAGAGCATCATACCCACGATGGCAATATTATATTTACGGTTACTATCCATTAATGACTACAGATTGGTTTGCTTGATAAGGTAGAGCGGGCGGTTTTTGATTTCGTCGAAGACGCGGCGGAGGTATTGGCCGAGGATGCCCATGCAGAGCATTTGTAGCCCGCTGACGAAGAAGATGGCTAAGGTGAGGTAGGTCGTTCCGGCGTGGCGGGGTGAAGTTTGGATAAAGTTCCAAACAATGAATAGGTAGATGCCAATGCCGACAGAGAGGGTGCAGAGTACGGTGCCAAGATAGAAGATGAAGCGCAGCGGCGTGCCGCTGAACGAGGTGATGGCGTTGAGCGCCAGCGCAACCGATTTGATGAGCGGGTACTTGGTGACTCCGGCGTGGCGGGCGTCGCGCTCGTATTCGACGGTGGTTTGGCTGAAACCGATCCATGAGGCGAGTCCGCGCATGTAGCGGTGTTGCTCGGGCATGGCGTTGAGCGCGTCGAGAGCCTTTCGGTCAAGCAGGCGGAAATCGCCAGCATCGACCGTCATTTGTACTTCGGTCATTTTGCTGAGGATTCGGTAGAACACATACGCCATGAATTTTTTAAGTCTGGATTCGCCCTTGCGGCTGGAGCGGACGGCATGGACGACCTCGAATCCCTCTTTCCACTTCACAACCATGTCGGCGATCACTTCGGGGGGATCCTGAAGGTCGGCATCGATGATAACGGCCGCATCGCCGGTGCATAGATGCATGCCGGAAGTGATGGCGCGCTGGTGGCCAAAGTTGCGCGAGAGTTGGATGTATTTAACCGTGGGATCTTTTGTCGCGGTTTGTTTGACCCACGCCAGACTTTTGTCGGTGCTGCCATCATCGATAAATACAAACTCCACTTCCTCTTCCAATGCTTGGAAGACCTTGGTGCAGCGCTCATAGAGCAACGGCAGGTTTTCCTCTTCGTTAAGGAAGGGTACGATGAGTGACACCCGTTTGTTTCCAGTACTTGTATTCATGGGCTACATAATGGGGATTCGATACGGTATTTACAATCCATGCATTATTTATTTTTCAGCTTCATGGCAAAGTAGTATCCGCCGCGTGCCAGCTCAAGGAACAGGCATTTCAAGGAACCGACGCACACATCGCCGGGGCGAATGGCGTCGGGGTGTTTTTGTTCCAGTCGTTGGAAGAATTTGCGCATTGAGCGTGCCTGGCTGCCGAAGAGCCGGACGGAAGCCGAGTCCGGCCAGACGCGGAACGAGCAGAGCACCTCGTCGAGGTAGTAGCGTTTGCCTTCGGCCAGCAGGCGCGACCAATATTCAACATCGATGGAATACATATCGGTATCGGAAAATCTACCAATACGCTGCATGGTTTTTCGGCGGAACATTACGGCGGCGGGTTCACCGATCGGGTTGGTTCCCGAACGAACGATGCGCCGTAGGCTTGCATTCGACTCTTTGATCCCTTCGGTTTCCTTTTGCCGTCGAACCGTCAGCACATTTCCCGCTGGATCGATGATTTTGCGTGCGCAATGCACGAGTTCGACTTCCGGATATTCGTCGAGTATCCGGACTTGTTTTTCGAGGCAGGTCGGTTCCAGCGGATCATCGTGGGGAAGTAGCTTGCAGTGGGTTCCGGACATAAACTCTAGGCATGCATTCCAATTGCCGAAGAACCCTTGGCGTTCAATATTTTTAACGACCCTGATCCGCGGGTCGTCGTACGACTTTGCGATGTGGTAGGAGTCATCGGTCGACTGGTCGTCGATGATCACCAGTTCGAAATCATCAAAGGTCTGCGCTAGGACGGAATCGATGGTTTCGCGGATGTGCGATGCGCAGTTGTACAATGGGATTGAGATGCTGACTTTTGGATGTTCGGTCCGGGGCATTGGCCTAGATCAAACCTGCTTGATGGAAGTGCATGTAGATTTTGTGGCCGAGCCAGGCGTCGGTGGCGGCGTAGATTTGCTGAGACGGGGTCAATTCCCTGCGCGCCCAGTTGGAGACTTGTTCCTTTTTGGAGATGCGGAAGTCGAACAGAATGGCAGTCAGACCGCGCAGCCCGAGGTTTTTAATGTGTGCTTTTTTAGCGTAGTCGGCGAGCTCGAAAAAACCGTCGGGTTCGAATTCCGCCATGGCGCATAGCTCGCTAACGTCGCGGTCGATCGCGACGCCTGCTTTGATGATTTCGGGGGAGGCGAGGATGGCTAGCAGGCCTGGGGTCAAGCCCGTTTTCTGGATCTGGAAGAGGTAGACTTCGTTTCCGGTGGCGAGCTGGAGCAGGGAGGGATCGTAGCTTTCGCCCTTGCGAAAGGCGGGGCGGGTTTCGGTGTCAAAGCCCAGCAGGCTTTCCTTCTTCAGTTTCTCGGCGGCAGCTTCCGC
Organism: uncultured bacterium; assembly: GCA_965372395.1. Lineage (GTDB taxonomy): Bacteria > Verrucomicrobiota > Kiritimatiellia > Kiritimatiellales > Pontiellaceae > Pontiella. The sequence goes on along the minus strand of CBDVCB010000019.1, from coordinate 20,313 downwards.
CTCCTCCGGGGTGCGACAGAGAAGGATCGGTCCGTCGTATTGCTTCATCGGAAGTTGGTTGATTTCGGCTTTGCTGATGTGAAGCTTTTCGGGGAAGTTAATCATTGGGATCTTTCATGGTTTTTCTCCACTGGTCGACGACCCAGAGGGATTGTTTGGCGAGCCCCATCAGGATCTTGACGTCGGGGACGGTTAGTTTGCCGCGCGAGAAGATGCGGCGAAGCCCCATCATCATGTGCTCAAGTTTTTGGTCGTGGGTGAATTCGGTCTCGATCATCATTTCGCGCCAGGTGGCAAACATGCGTTCGCGCAAGGCCGAGTCGGCCTCGTCCGCCTTTTCTTCCGAGGGGTGGAAGGTTCCGGCCGTGGTAAAGAGTTCGTAGCAGCAGACCATCACGGCGTGCGATAGGTTTAGCGAGGTGTACAGCTCGCTCGATGGAATCTGGATGATGTGCGTGCAGAGCGCCAGTTCTTCATTGAACAGCCCCTTGTCCTCCCGCCCAAAGACGAGTGCAATCTTGTGGTTTTTCGCGCTCTCTAGCGCGATCGGCGCAAACTCGCGCGGGGAGTGGGCGGTATCGCGGTAGAATCCAGTGCGCGCCGAGGCTCCTGCCACCACGGTGCAGTCCGCCACGGCCTCTCCGAGGGTTTGGAACTCCTTGCGATCTTCGAGTTGCGTCTTGGCGTTGCACGAAAGCTTGCGTGCATCGTCCCAGTCGGTCGTTGGGCGCGGGTTTACGATGGCCAGGTCGGTGATGCCGTTGTTGTTCATGGCGCGGCAGACCGACCCAATGTTGCCGCCATGAATGGGTTCCACGAGGACGATTCGAATGTTGCTCAATAAATCCATAAATTATCTAACCACTAATTCTCTCTAATTGACACTAATTCTAGTTAGGAATGGATTAGTGAAAGTTAGTGTAGATTAGGGGTTCACTTTTCCATGTTCCGCAATAGTTCGAGTTCTTCAGCCCAGATGGTATCGTCGATGGTTTCGAGAATCATCGGGATGTTGTCGAACCGCGCATCATCCATGATATAGCGGAAAACCTCCAGCCCAAGTTCACCTTTTCCGAGGCTGTGGTGGCGGTCGACGCGGCTGCCGAGCTCCTTCTTCGAGTCGTTTAGGTGCATGCCGCGCAGATATTCGAAACCCACCAGGTTTTCAAATTCGCCAAAAACGGCGTCGCACGAGTCTTCGGTGCGCAGGTCGTAGCCCGCCGCAAAGGTGTGGCAGGTGTCGAGGCAGACGCCGATGCGGCCTTGGTCTTCGACCCGGTTGATAATTTCGGCGAGATGCTCAAACTGGAAGCCGAGGTTGGAGCCTTGGCCCGCCGTGTTTTCAATCACCGCCGTCACGCCTTTCGTTTGATCCAGTGCAATGTTGATCGACTCTGCGATGGTGGCGAGACACTCCTTTTCGGAGATCTGCTTAAGGTGGCTGCCGGGGTGGAAATTAAGTCGATCCAGTCCGAGCTGCTCGCAGCGTTGCATTTCATCAAGGAAGGCAGCGCGCGATTTTTCGAGCTTGTCGGCCTCGGGATGGCCGAGGTTGATCAGGTAGCTGTCGTGGGGGAGGATGTGTTCCGGTGCGAAGCCGTTGTCCGCGCAATTCTTTTTGAAGGCGTCGATGCTTTCCGCCGTTAGCGGCTTGGCCGTCCACTGCCGTTGGTTCTTCGTGAACAGCGCAAAGGCGGTTGCCCCGATCTCCGCCGCGTTCAGCGGCGCGTTCTCCACTCCGCCGCTGGTGCTCACATGTGCTCCGATCTGTTTCATGAAAATTCTCCGGTTTGGCAATGACTGCCTTTTAAAGCACATCCGGGGTCTGGAAAAAAGCATGATTGGGTGATAAACAGGAGGGGAGCGGGACCGAAAGTTCGCAATTCACGCCGAACTGCCGGAAACATGATGGTTGAAGGCGCATATTTTCGCACTTTTTAATTGTGTACTTAAACGGTCATATTTAAATTGAGCCCACTATCAAACGAAGGAACTGAACCATGGCCACAAATAATATCGATGCGGAAAACACCGATCTTGAAAAGCAGGACTGGCTCGACGCACTTGACGAGTTGCTGGAAACCGAAGGGGAGGATCGGGTCAAAGATATCCTGCACGACCTCCAGGTGAGTGCGCACCGCAAGGGGGTGCGGTTGCCGTTTTCTGCCAACACCCCCTACATTAACACCATTCCGCTCGACGACCAGCCCGCCTATCCGGGCGACCGCGAAATGGAGCGCCGCATCAAAAGCCTGATCCGCTGGAACGCCATGGCCATGGTGGTGCGTGCCAATCGCGAAGAGGACGGCATCGGCGGCCACATCTCCAGCTACCAATCCATTGCTACCCTATATGAAGTAGGCTTCAATCATTTCTTCCGCGGCCGCACCGAGGACTTCCCGGGTGACCTCGTGTATTTCCAAGGGCACTCCTCGCCCGGCGTCTATGCCCGCGCCTTCCTCGAAGGCCGCATTCCAGCGGAGCAGCTTGGCAACTTCCGGCACGAGCTGCACGACACCCCCGGCCTCTCCTCCTATCCGCACCCGTGGCTGATGCCCGACTTCTGGCAGTTCCCGACCGTCTCCATGGGGCTCGGTCCGATCACCGCCATCTACCACGCGCGCTTTATCAAATATCTCGAAGACCGCAGCTTGCGCGAACCCGCCGGCCAGCGCATTTGGGCGTTCCTCGGCGACGGTGAAACCGACGAACCCGAAACGCTCGGAGCCATCACGCTGGCTTCGCGCGAAAAACTCGACAACCTCACCTTCGTCGTCAACTGCAACCTCCAGCGTCTTGACGGTCCCGTGCGTGGCAACGGCAAGATTATCCAGGAATTGGAAGCCGCGTTCCGCGGCGCGGGCTGGAACGTCATTAAAGTGATTTGGGGCGACGACTGGGATCCGTTGCTGGAAAAAGACCACGATGGCGCCCTCGTCAGGCTCATGGGCGAAGTGGTCGACGGCCAATACCAGAAATACACGGTCGAAGACGCCCGGTATGTCCGCGAAAATTTCTTCAACGCCGATCCGCAGGTGGCCAAGCTGGCCGAGCATCTCTCCGACACGCAGATCAAGCGGATGCGGCGCGGTGGGCACGATCCCGAAAAAGTCTACGCCGCATACAAGTCGGCCACCGAAACCAAGGGGCGGCCGACGGTAATCCTTGCCAAAACGGTCAAGGGCTACGGCCTCGGTGCGGCCGGAGAAGGGCAGAACATTACCCACTCGCAGAAAAAAATGGGGGAGGAATCGCTGCGTGAATTCCGCACTCGCTTCGGCCTGCCGATTTCCGACGAAGAAATCGACCGCATACCGTTCTACCGTCCGCCGGAAGACAGCCCGGAAATAAAATATCTCATGGAACGCCGCAGCGAACTTGGCGGCTACGTGCCGACCCGTCGCACGGAATACATCCCGGTTGAAATGCCGGCCGATAAGATCTTCCAGGAATTCAATACTGGATCCGACCGACCGGTTTCCACCACGATGGTCTTCGTGCGTGTGCTTTCCAAACTGCTCTCCGACCAAGGCATCGGCAAGCTGATCGTACCGATCGTTCCCGACGAAGCCCGCACCTTCGGCATGGACGCACTCTTTCGCCAAGTGGGTATCTACGCCCACTCCGGCCAGCTCTATGAGCCGGTCGATGCCGACAACCTGCTCTACTACAAGGAAGCCAAAGACGGCCAGATCCTCGAAGAGGGGATCACCGAAGCCGGCGCGTTTTCCTCGTTCCTCGCGGCGGGCACGGCCTATTCCAACCACGGCATCAACACAATCCCGTTCTACACCTACTACTCCATGTTCGGCTTCCAGCGCATCGCCGACCTCGCCTGGCTCGCGGGCGATTCGCGCTGCAAGGGATTCCTGCTGGGTGCCACCGCCGGCCGCACTACGCTTGCCGGAGAAGGCCTCCAGCATCAGGACGGCCACAGCCACGTCATGGCGTTGACCATCCCGAACATGGTGGCCTACGACCCGGCCTATGCCTACGAGTTGGCGGCCATCATCAAGGACGGTATCCGCCGCATGTATGTCGAGGACGAACAGGTCTTCTACTACATCACCCTGCTGAACGAAAACTACGAGCAACCGCCGATGCCCGAAGGTTCGGAAGAAGGCATACTCAAAGGAATGTATAAGTTCCAATCTTCGGAAAAGGCGCAGGCGCAAATTCTGGGTAGTGGCGCCATCATGCAGCAAGCGGTCAAGGCGGCCGGGTTGCTCAAGGAAAAGCATGGTATCGAAACCAACGTTTGGTCGGTAACGAGCTACAAGAACCTCATCAACGATGCACAGGATGCCGAACGCGAAAATGTTCGCAATGGCAACGACGCAAAGCCCTATATTTTCCAATGCTTGGAAAACGAGCATGGCCCAGTCGTCGCCGCGTCCGATTACATGAAGCTATTGCCGGCCTCGCTGGCCAAGTGGGTGCCGGGCGGGCTCGTTTCGCTGGGAACCGACGGCTTTGGACGTAGCGACGGCCGCCGCGCTCTGCGCAAGCACTTCGAAGTTGACTTCAACGCCATTGCCTGGACCGTACTTTCGTCGTTGGCGGCCAGAGGCGAATTTGACAAAAAGGAACTGGAAAAAGCCCGCAAGGACCTGGGCATTGATTCCGATAAACCCAATCCGGTAGGAGAGTAGACCATGGCACTTGAATTCAAACTTCCAGAGCTTGGAGAAAATATTGAGTCCGGCGATGTCGTGAACATCCTCGTCGCCGTTGGAGATGCCGTTGCCGAAGGGCAATCCATCCTCGAAATCGAAGCCGGCAAGGCCAGCATGGAAATCCCATCGCCCGCCGCCGGAACCATTGCCGCCATCCACGTTGCCCAAGGCGACACGATTGCCGTTGGCCAACTGGCCTTTACCATCGAAGGCGGCATGGCGGCTCCCGCGCCCTCGGAAGAACCCAAGGCCGATCCGGAATCTCCTGCACCCGTTGCCGAAGAGCCCGAGACCGTGGTGGAAGAAGCCCCGGTTCCGGCACCTGCTCCGGTTCCGGATCCTGTGCAAGCTTCCGCAGGAAAAGCGGTTTCCGCCGCTCCGAACGTGCGTCGCTTGGCGCGCGAGCTGGGGGTTGATATCCATGATGTTTCCCCGTCGATTTCCGGGAGCCGAATCAGTCTGGAGGATGTGAAGCAGTTTGCAAAATCCAGTATGGAAACCGGCGGCGGAGCGAAGCGCAAACCGGGTTCGACCGGCACCGTGCGCGTCGAGAAGATGAGCCAGATCCGCAAGGCGACCATGGCGCACATGACGCATTGCTGGACCACCATCCCGCACGTCACCCAGCACGACATGGCCGACATCACCAAACTCGAAGAACTGCGCAAGCGCTTCGCCCCGAAGGCCGAGTCCGCCGGCACAAAGCTCACCGTCACGGCGATCCTCGTGAAAGTGGTGGCCTCCGCGTTGAAGGTATTTCCTAATTTCAACTGCAGTATCGATCCGGAAAAGGCGGAGATTATCTATAAGGACTTCTACAATATCGGTATCGCTGTAGACACCGAAAAAGGTTTGATGGTCCCCGTGATTCCCAATGCCGACCAAAAAAACATGGTCGAGATTGCCCAGGATCTGGGCGAGATCTCAAAGAAGGCCCGCGCCGGACAGATTGGATTGGCCGATATGCAAGGTGGCACCTTCACCATCACCAACCTCGGAGGGATTGGCGGCTCGTTCTTTACGCCCATCGTTAATTCACCCGAAGTGGCGATTCTTGGTGTGGGCCGGGCGATCATGGATCCATGCGTTGGAAAGAACGAGCTGTGCGCACCGCGCCTGCGGATGCCGCTCTCGCTCTCCTACGACCACCGCATCATCGACGGTGCCGACGGCGCACGCTTCCTGCGCTGGATCGTCGAAGCCATCGAAGAGCCAATGCTCATTTCGCTGGAGGGATAAATTGCATCTCCAACATGGATGTGGAAGATAATGGCCATGGATTCAACCCTGGCCATTTTTGATGCCGAGATCACGGTACTGGACTATGAAAGCACGGGATCGTTGACGGGCTATGCCAACGAACCATGGCAGATCGGCATGGTGTCGCTGAAGGCGGGCAAGGTCGAGGTAGCGTCTCTGTTCGAGAGCCTGCTTTGCGTGGAGGCCAATCGCCCGTTCAATCCTCATGTCCCCGGCCGGCATGCCGCGCTTCGGGACGAAATTTCTGTCGCTCCGACTCCGCAGCAACTCTGGCCGCTGATCAAGCATCGGCTCACCGAACACCCGCTCTGCGCCCACAACGTGGCGACCGAAAAAAAGTTTACCCGCGCCATGGCGCCGATGCATCAATTCGGTTTGTGGATCGACACGCTCAGGATTGCCCGCAAAGTCTGGCCGGGCTGCGCCTCGTATGCACTGGAGGATTTGATCGTATTGCTCGACCTGAAATCGAGGACCGATGCGCTTTGTCCGAATCGGGAAGCCCACGACGCGCTCTACGATGCCGTTGCTTCGGCTGTGTTGCTTGAGCATTTGCTGGAGCAGGCAGGGTGGGGCAATGTGACGGTCGGGGAGTTGGTCTCGATGTAGAACGGGCGTGTCCCTCCCGTTATTCCGGGAGAAAGCATTCCAGCGGGCAGCCTTTGCATTTGGGTTGGGTGTTGCAGTGTTCTTTTCCGAGCCGGACAATCAACGCGTGGTATTCATTAAAGAGCTGTACGTCCTCCGGCAGGTTGTCGGTGAAGAGTTTGGCCACGGAATCATATGGGCCCTTTTTCTCGCACCAGCCGTGGCGTGCGAGGAAGCGCTTTGTGTAGGCGTCGACCACGAACACCGGGCGCTTGGCGGCGTAGAGCAGGATGCTGTCTGCCGTCTCCGGCCCGATCCCTTTCCACGAAAGAAGCTCCTGGCGCAGGGCGGGGGTGTCGAGTGCAAACAGCGGATTCAGCGAGCCGTCGAAGTTCTGGCGAATCGCCGCGACCATGGCTTTGATGTAGCCTGCCTTTTGGTTGAAGTATCCTGCCGAACGAATCCATTCCGCGAGTCGTTCCTCTGAGACCTTTTCCAATGTGTCGAAGTCCAGTGCGCCGTTTCTTCGAAGAGTTGAAATTGCCTTTTCCACGTTCGACCACGCCGTGTTCTGCGTGAGGATCGCGCCGATCATCATTTCCAGCCGCGTCCGCGCCGGCCACCAGTTTTGCGGTCCCCAGCGGGCGAAGAGCGCATCGTACGCCGGTTGGATGAATGGGTTCATCGTGATCTCCTGTCTGAACCATCATTATTGGCAAATTCTTGCCGAATCGCCAACAGTAACAGCAATGATCTGTCTCCTGAAAGTATGGAGCGTCGTTTTAGTGATTGAGTACTTTTCCAGTGGGTTGGATTTCGGTACGTTCAAAACTTAGCATGAGACAAAGGAGTTGGAAATGAAGCGACAGGGTTTAATGGGATTGGTCGGAGCGGTTGCGCTGGCTACCATGGGTATGGCGGCACAGCGTCCGAATGTCGTCATCATTTATGGCGATGATGTCGGCTTTGGCGATGTGGGCGCATATGGCGCGAAGATGATCCCGACACCGAACATTGACCACTTGGCAAAAGAGGGCCTGCAGTTTCTGGATGGCCACTGTTCGGCGGCTACGTGTTCGCCGTCGCGGTTTTCGCTGCTGACGGGGGTGCATGGCTTCCGCCATGGGGTGCGTGTGCTGCCACCCAACGCGCCACTATCGATCCCGACGGATATCATGACCCTGCCGAAACTGTTCAAGCAGGCGGGCTATGCCACCGGAGTGATTGGCAAGTGGCACCTAGGCCTCGGCGCAAGGGGCACTCCGACCGACTGGAACGGCGATGTGAAACCGGGACCCCTGGAAATCGGTTTCGACTATTCCTTCCTGCTCCCTTCCACGAACGATCGCGTCCCGTCGGTCTATTTGGAAAACCACCGCGTCGTGAATCTCGACCCGAACGACCCGCTTTATGTCGGGAGCAAGAAGGACATGGAGAAGACGGGGAGTACGCAATATCCGGACGGGAAAACCAACCCCGAGGCGATGACCTACTATAAAAGCACGGACGGCCACAACAGCAGTGTGATCAACGGCATTGGCCGCATCGGCTACATGTCGGGCGGGAAGTCGGCGCTGTGGGACGACGAAACCATGGCCGACGAGTTTGTGAAGCAGGCGGCAAAATATATCGCCGCGCATAAGGACGAACCGTTCTTCCTCTACTTCGCCTCGCAGGACATCCACGTTCCGCGCACCCCCCATCCGCGTTTCCAGGGCAAGACCAAGCTCGGCTACCGGGGCGACGCCATGGTGCAGTTCGACTGGTCCACCGGCCAGGTCCTGAAAATGCTGGAGGACAACGGACTGGCGGAAAACACCATCGTGATCTTTTCCAGCGACAACGGCCCCGTCTATGACGATGGCTACGACGACGGAACAACCGTTCGAACATCCTCCAAGGCTAGCGACGGCGGGCATTTTGGCGCCGGACCCTACCGAGGCGGAAAATACAAGATCTACGAAGGCGGCACGCGCGTTCCGTTGATTATCCGTTGGCCCGGAAAAATCCAGCCGGGAACCTCCAAGGCACTCGTCAACCAGATCGACCTGCTTGCCTCCTTCGCGGCGCTGCTCGACATTGAGTTGGCGCACGACGACGCCCGCGACAGCCGCAACACGCTCGATGCCTTTCTCGGCAAGGATCCCGTCGGGCTGCCCTTCATGATTGAAGAGGCCCGCGGCCAGGCGCTGCGTCGCGGGAAATGGAAATATATCGCTCCGCAAAAAAACAAAAAAAAGAAGAGCGAACTCTACGACCTCGACAAGGACATTGCCGAAACCGACAACGTCATCGCAAAATTCCCGGAGATTGCCGCCGAGATGCAAAAAACCCTGGAGGGTTTGGTTAAGAAGGATGGCCGGGTGCGCCCCTAGGAAGGGGTGCGGTTTGAGGAATGGATAATGGCATTTAGTATCGCCGAGATGATCCTGCTGGGTCTGCTGTTGGATTGGGTGTTCCGCAAGCTGCGGATGCCTGGGCTGTTGGGCATGCTGTTGCTGGGCGTGCTGTTCGGTCCGTATGTGCTCGACCTGATGCAACCGGGCTTTCTTGAGGCCTCGCAGGATTTGCGGATGATAGCGCTGATTGTTATCCTGCTGCGCGCGGGGTTCGAGCTGAGCCGCGACGCGCTAAACAAGGTGGGCGTGCAGGCGTTGTTGATGTCGTTTGTTCCGGGGGTGATGGAGGGCTTGACGATCACCTGGCTGGGACCGCGCTTTCTTCCGCTGACGCATCTGGAGTCGGCATTGCTCGGCTTTATTATTGCGGCGGTGTCGCCGGCGGTGGTGGTGCCGATGATGATCGGGTTCATCAAGCGGCGCATGGGTGCGAAGAAGGGGATTCCAACGATGGTGATGGCGGCGGCCTCGCTGGATGACGTGGTGGCCATCGTGATTTTTTCCGTGTTGCTGGGCTTCTATACTGGATCGTCGGAGCATGTTTGGCTGAAGGCCGCGGGTGTTCCGGTGTCGATTGTTGCGGGGATTGGGATCGGGCTATTGATCGGCTGGGTGTTGCTGAAGGTATTTGATCGATTTAATCCGCGGGCGACGAAGCGCACTCTGATTGTGGTTGGGATCTCCATTTTGCTGCTTCGAGTGGAGCAATTGCTGGGGGCTGCCAATATTCCATTCGCGGCATTGGTTGCCGTGATGGCTACCGGATTTTTCATTCTTGAAAAGCGCGAGCACACGGCCCATGAAATCTCCTCGAAACTGGGGAAGATTTGGATTTTCGCGTCGATTATGCTCTTCACGCTGGTGGGGGCGCAGGTGGATGTTTCCTTGGCATGGAATACGGGTGCCGCCGGTTTGGCGTTGATCGCCTGCGGTTTGCTTGCGCGTAGCGCCGGCGTGCTGCTGTCGCTGATCAAGAGCCCGCTGACGATGCCTGAGCGAATGTTCGCGGTGGTTTCGTATTGGCCAAAGGCGACGGTGCAGGCGGCGATAGGCGCGGTTCCGCTCATGGCCATGAAGGCGGCGGGGATGCCAACCGGCCCCGGAGATACCATCTTGGCGGTTGCCGTGGCGAGTATCGTCGTTACCGCCCCCCTCGGCGCGCTGGCCATCAAGTGGGTGGGCGAGCGGACGCTTGAGCCCGCCCCGGAAACCATCCATTCGGCCGTGGATGCCTTGGACGAGAGCCGTTGATTAACCGTGTTTCAATCCCGCCATTCCCCGGCAAAATAGAGGCTTGCGAAAACCACGCCCATGCTGTAGCTTCCACGCCTTTTATTGCACGGCAACACACCGCCAAGCTTTCGCGGACACTCTTACGGCGCTTGCGACTGACACGACGGTGTATGTGCATGGAACAATGAAAACCTAACAAAAAGGAAAATATCATGGGTTTATTCAACCTGTTTAAATCAAGCAAGACCGTGGTGGTCGTCGATGGAGTATCGCTGAACGACGCCTTGGGCATGAAGGGCAAGGTTCCGCCGCGCAACCAGTTGCAAATGCTGCGCCGCCTGTCGCGCTTTGCGGAACGCGAAAAGGTCGGCATGGTGGTCGTGCTCACTGGCAGCCCGCTCCACAAGGCCCCCGTCGGCAAGAAGTTCGAAGGCATCACCGTTCTATACAGCAAGTCGCCCGAAGCGCATGCAAAACATGTGGTGAAAGTGGCTGTGTCCAAAGGCACCGGCACCATCGTTGTTTCCGGCAACGTCGCCGTCGAGAAGATCGCTCTGGGCGGGGGGCTTGGCGTCATGCGTGTGAGCACCTTCCGCAAGGCCTTCGACTTTGGCGGAACCGATTCCGACGGCTCCAGCCGCCCGGAGCGTGGAGGCAACGACCGCAACAACCGCAACCGACCGCCGCGCCGCCGCCAGCAAAAGCAACCGTCCGGCGAAAAGAAGCCGGAGCGTCCGCCGAAGGAATCCTCCGAGTCCGATGCGATCAACGAACTGATCGACCTCGTCGACTAGCTGGCGCAATGACGGCTCCACGCCGCTATATTTTCTGCGATATCGACGGCACGCTGTTGCAGGCCCCCGGGGCAGGCAGCAGCGCCTTTGGCGATGCCTTCGCCGAGGTGTTCGGCGTTCCGGTCGATATGGCTCCCATCAATTTTGCCGGGGCCACCGATATCCGCGTGCTCGCGCAATTGATGCGCGAGCAGCATATTCCGCACGACCCTGTCTTGGAGCAACTCTTCTTCGAGCGGCTTCCCGTCTTCTTGGACTGCAACATGGACGCCGCCCCGCCGATCGTTTTTCCCGGGGTGGGGGATTTCCTTGCGCGGGTTTCCCTCCATTGGGGACTGGGGCTGGTGACGGGCAACAGCAAGGCCTGCGCCTACATCAAGCTTAGGCATGCCGGGCTCGACCCCTATTTCGGAAACGTCGGCGGCTTTGGCGACGACGACGGCGACCGCAACCGAATGGCGGCCCTTGCGCTGGAACGCGCCGGGCATCCCGAACGCGCCTTCCTGCTGGGCGATACCCCGTCCGACATCGAGGCCGCCCGCGTGAACGGCATGGTTTCCGTGGCCGTCTGCAACGGCTCGTTTGATCGAGCCACGCTCGAGGCCGAGGGGGCCGATCTTGTGCTGGACTCCTTCGAAGATGCGGGTGGGCTTTTCCGGGCATTGGACGTATGAGCGCGGGCTTCGACAACCTAACCCCCGACTGCATCCTCGATGCGGTTGAAACGGCGATGGATCTGACGCTGACCGGGCTGACCGCGCCGCTGCCAAGCTATATCAACCGTGTCTACGAGTTGGAGTCCGCCGCCGGGGAGCGGCTGATCGCCAAGTTCTACCGGCCGGGCCGCTGGGAACGGACGGCCCTGCAGGATGAGCACGACTTTGTCGCCGACTGCGCCGCAGATGAAATCCCGGTGGTGGCACCGCTGGAAATCGCGGGCGGTGGCACGATCGGGGAGTACGACGGGATTCTGTTCTCCGTTTTTCCCAAACGCTCGGGGCGCGAAATGCAGCTACACACCGACGAGGGGTGGCGTCGTCTTGGTAGCTTGGTCGGGCGCATCCACCTGGCAGGCAGCCGTCGCGAGGCCGGGCATCGCCTGCGGATGCACCCCGAAACCACCACGGTTCCGGAGATCAACCAACTGCTCGACGGCGGATTCCTTTCGCCCCACCAGGCAGATCGGTTCAAGGATGTCACTTCGCGGATTGTCGAGATCGCCCTGCGGGAGTTCGAAGGCATCGAGTTGCAGCGCATTCACGGCGATTGCCACCGCGCAAACATCCTCGAACGCCCCGGCGAGGGACTGATGGTGATCGACTTCGATGATATGGTAATGGGCCCTGCAGTGCAGGATATCTGGCTGTTGCTTCCCGGCCATGCCGACCATGTGCGCCACGAGATCAACCTGATTCTCGAAGGCTACGAGCAGTTTATGGAATTTGACGACCGCACGTTGCGGCTCGTCGAGATCCTGCGAGCGATGCGCATCATCTATTTCCTGAGCTGGTGCAGCACGCAGGTGGACGACTACCGTTTCCGAACCAACTTCCCCGACTGGGGCAACGACATGTTTTGGCAGCGCGAGATTTCCGATATCGAGCACCAGTACCATGTCATTCTGAACGATAAGAGATTGAACCTAAAAGGCCTATCATGAGCAAAAGCAAAACCTTCAACATTAAGTGCCCTTCTTGCGGCGTCCAGCAGGATGTCGAACTGCACGAAGCGGTGAACGTGGAGGCCGAACCGGAGTTGAAGAAGGCGCTATTGGAAAACCAGCTCAATCGGGTCGACTGCATTGATTGCGAGGCCAGCTTCCGCGTCGATATGCCGCTACTCTATTCCGATCCGCAGCACGGTATCCTGATCCACTGGATTCCAGAGACGGCGGAACTGACGAAAGAACAGATCATCGAGGATTTCGACCAATCGCTGGAGCAGATCAATGAAATGCTGCCGCCCGATATAACCGCCCCGAGCGTACGGTTGGTTCTCACGCGCGTCGAACTCGTCGAACTAATCTTTATCATCGAAGCCGGCCTGAACCAGCGGGTGGTGGAATATGTGAAATACAGCATCCACACGCGCAACATGGAAAAAATTGATCCGGAAAAGTTCCGCCTGCTGCTCAATGTGCAGGACTCCACCGAGGACGAACTCTGTTTTGTGATACAGGATGTCGAAAGCCAGTCACTAGGTACCGTGCTGCGGTATGGCCGCGCGGCCTATCAATCGATGGTTGAACTCTACGACGAAAATCCAGAGGAGTTTCTGGATATGTTTCCCGGTCCGTGCATCAGCGCCCGAAATCTTCTGCTGGAAGATTCCGACGAGGCATGACAATTCCGGGAAAAATGCATTTCATACTTAATGAAGTATGAAATTGGAAATCATTATACCCTTTGTTTGCGGGGGTTTTTCTGGAGGCAACATCATACTTCATTAAGTATGATGTTCCTGTTCGATCGGTTAAGAGGGGTGCGTTTCTGTTTTTGAACAGGAGGCGACCATTAAAAAACGCCCCGGTCTGCGGGGCGTTGCCAACGGTTTTGGAAGCCGGTAGCTACTGCTTCTTGCCGAGCACCACCTTCAGGTTGGCTTCGGCCATTTGCGACCAGCTGCTTTCCGGAAAGTTGACGATGATGTCTTCGTAGGCAATCTGGGCTTCGTCGAGTTGATCGAGCGCTTCGAGGCAACGAGCCCTGTTCATCAGGGCGGATGGCGCCAGATATGAATCCGCATGCGTTTTCGCAAACTCGCCATAGAGCAGGTGGGCGTCGCCGAGTTGGCCCTTGGCCTCCTTGCAGGCGATCAGGTTCAGTTCCGCCTGTACCGCAAGTTCGTGGTCGCCGTGCTTCTTCGCGAATTGGGTGTAGAGCATCTCGGCTTCGTCGATTTGTCCCGCATTGAACTTTTCGCGGGCCAGCCCCATAAGGGCAACCGGTCCGGCGGGGGTGGAGGCATAGTCGTCTACGATGGCCTGTAGGGCTTCCGCCGTGCGGGCATGCATTAGCGCAGTATCGGCCGCAGATGCCTTTTTATGGCGTTGGCTCTTGAAGAACCGGTCGGTCAGGATGAGGGCGCAAACCACGGCGATGGCAATCCCGGTCGGTTTGGCGTATTTTTTGAGGAAGACGAGGACTTCCTTGACTTCACTCTGTTCAAGGGCTTGTTGTTTGAGGAGCTCTTCATGCCGTTGTTTGGCTTCGGCGTCTCGTATTGCGTGTTGTTGCGCACTGGTCTTTTTCTTCTTTTTTCCGCCCGGTTTTCTTGATCCGGTTTTTTGTGCAGGGGGATGGGATTGCGCCGCCGGTTTTTCAATCTTGGGTTCCGGCGCAGCGGTCGGTTCCGGTTCGGCGATCGGTTCTGATGCCGGTTCTTCCTTTGCGGTTGGCACCTCTTCGGCTACGGGTTCCGGGGATTCGGGTTGTGGTTCCGCCTCGGTGGGTTCCTGCCGCTCGGACTGGACTTCTTCGGGGGCTGATTTTTTTTTGATCGTTTTTAGCAGCTCCTCATGGCTACTAAGAAAGGAATCCTGATTCTCTAGATTATCTTTGTTTTCGTCTGTCATTGCGTACTCCTGACTGGATCATGATGTAAAGGGTTTCTATTCTGGCCATTTGCGGGGTTATTTCAAGGACTGATTGATTCATACAGCCTGATAATTTCCTGTGCCGTGGGTATCGGTGAGGGACGTCCGCTGGTGTCGATGCTGTGGGTAATGGCTTCGTAGAGCGGTTTACGGGTTTCCAGCAGCTCGGTGATCCTCGTTTCCTTGTCGCCGACGAGCAGGGGGCGGGTGGAATCGTGCCGCACACGATCGAGCACGGTCTCCGCGTCGGCAAGTAGGCACACGACCAATCCGGTTTTTTCAAAGTCGGCGATATTGTCGGGATTCAATACGATGCCGCCACCCGTGGATATGACTTGGCCGTTTTTAGAGGCTAGCTTCTGCACCATTTCGCGTTCCAGTTTGCGGAAGTGGGGCTCGCCGTCCTCGGCAAAGATTTCGTTGATGGTTTTTCCGGCGCGCTCTTCGATCAGCGCATCCATGTCGACGAGCGGCATTCCGGTCTGTTCCGAGAGCAATCGCCCGACGGTGGTTTTTCCGGTTCCCATGAATCCGACGAGTACAATATTTTGTTTGCTCATCCCAACTCCAACGGTTCCTGACTCCAGATACAGAAAAAACGCTCCGGTGGAGCGTTTTTTCAACAGCTTAAGATCATCTGTTTTAAGCAGCCGTTTCGCGGATCGCGGCACGGATTTGCTTGGTGTTCATGTGAACCAGCTGTTCTTCAGTGATGCCGGCACCCACGAGGCGCTTTTTATGCTGCATCATGCGCTGGCGCTTCAGACGGGGCTTTTTGACCGGGCGACGTAGCGGCTTCTTGCGCATTGCTCTTCTAATTCTCATGACAAACCTCTTCTAATCCTTAATGGGTGAAAAATCAGGCGCAGAACCTACACGCCCGCCGCACTCCGCGCAATCCTTATTTATCGTAAAATTAACCTTTTAAAACGGGGCTGTTTCTCCGGCTTTCACCGTTGGCCATCGCCACGGTCGAAGGCATGTGGCAGCAACTCGCCGAGGGTCGTGGCGGCGTATCCGTCGACCTGCTTGATATACACGGGGAAGTCGGGGCCGCAGAATTCAGCCAGCACTTGGCGGCAGGCTCCGCACGGGAACGGGGCGGGCTCGCCGCTTGCCGCAATGGCGATGGCTGTGAATTCGGTTTTCCCGGCGGCCACTGCGGCAAAGACGGCCGTACGCTCGGCGCAGTTGGTCAGCCCATACGAAGCGTTTTCTACGTTGCATCCCTTGAAAAGCGTTCCATCGGAGCAGAGCAGGACGGCCCCGACCTTATAGTTGGAATAGGGTGCATGGGCATTTCCCAAAGCTTTGAAAGCGGCGGTGATCAGGTCATTTGGATTCATCGGCCAGCTCCTCTATGAACGCGGTGATGGTGTTTTTCATGTGGGGCATGGCTTCGGTGGCCACTTGGTTGACATCCTCGTGGGTGAGCTTGGCGGGGCTGATGCCCGCCGCCCAGTTGCAGATGCAGGAGAGCCCGGCCACCCGCATGCCGAGCGCGTTGGCGACGATGGCTTCGGGCACGGTCGACATGCCGACGGCATCCGCACCCATCGAGCGGTATTGCTTGATTTCCGCCGGCGTTTCGAACGTTGGACCGCTGGTGGCAATGTAGACGCCGGAGGCGGTCGCCCCGGACTTCAGAAGCTTTTTCTGAAGAGGCTTGTTGTAGACGTTCGATTGGTCGGGGAAGCGGGTTCCCATTCGTGGATTATGCGGGCCAATGAGCGGGTTGGAACCGAGCATGTTGATGTGGTCGGAGATCGCCATCAGCGTCCCCGGCCCGAGATCGTCCCGGATGCCGCCGGCGGCATTGGTGAGCAGGACGGTATCCGCGCCGAGCGCGTGGAGGAGGTAGGCTGGCAGAATGACCGGGGTCCAGCCTTCGCCCTCGTACCAATGCCGTCGCCCCTGGAAAATGAAAACCTCCATCCCGTTGACGGTCGTGCAGCGCAGTTTGCCCGCGTGGCCCATCACGCCGGTTTTTCCAAAGCCTGGGATTTTATCGTATGGAATTTCCAAGCCGTGGAATTCCGCAACGGCCTCGCCCCAGCCGGAGCCGAGGATCAGGCCGCACTTCGGTTTTGCATCCGGCCACATTTTTTGGACGGTCTCCGTTGCGGAGTCGAGGGTGAGCTGGTTGATCTGTAAATTCATGCACCGAAGCTTAGAGGGTTGCTCCTGCGGGATCAAAGACTCTTTTCACAAACAAGCGCATCGGTTAACGGTTGATCAGCATCATGATGGCGGCGATTAGGATGAGCCCGATCATGATGAGGCGGAGCAGTTGGTCGGGGAGTTTGACGGAAAGCCTGGTTCCGTGTCGAACCCCGGCAAAGGAACCGATGGCCATGACGATGGCGGTGGAGGCTTCCAGCGCACCGCCTTTTCCGTAGATGAGTGCCGTCGCCATGGTCAGGACCATGGCAATAAAGGTCGAGGTGCCGACGGTGCGGGCGGCGGAGAAGCCAAAAACAATAATGAGCATGGGCACGATCAATACCCCGCCTCCAACGGAAGTGGCGCCGATTAGCCCGCCGATCAGCGCACCCAGCAGAACGCAAAGAACATTGCGAAAAATCCAGTGCTGCTGGATTTTCGAGGCCAGCTGGAGTTCTTCGTCTTTAGCTTTTTTGCGCAGGGTGTTGATGGCGTCGATGGTCATTAGGACGACGGAAAAAAAGACGATGCCAATGATGAAGGTTTTTAGCGCGTGCTGGAATCCGGTGTTGTCCCCTTGGGCGCTGATCCATTGGGAGACCAGGATGTTGGCCGGAATTGCGCCGGCAAGGAAACGGACGACCGCGGTCCAGGCGATGTTCTTTAGCTTGGCGTGGTGGAAGCTGGCGGAAATGTTGGTGAGGGAGATGTAGAGGCAGGTTGTGCCAACGGCCATGATGGGATCCATTCGAAGGAGGAGGGTTGTGGCCTGCAGTCCCAATACGCCGCCACCGACACCGGTGAGCCCAATGCAGAACCCAATGGCGCCGCCCATGGCAAGCCGAAGGGCGATTTCCCATATTTCCAAGCCAAACAGTTCCATGAGCTTCCGGGTAGAAATTAGTTAAGGCTGTTGTTCACAATGTTCAAGAGCACGTTGCAGGCGGTGAGGTACTCCTTGATGTCGACATATTCGTCGACGGTGTGGAAGTTGTGCGTGCCGGTGCCGAGGGTTACGGTGGGGAGACCTTTTTCATTGAAATTGTTGGCATCGAGTCCGGCATCCATCACCAGCGGATTGGGTTTCAGGCCAACCGCTTCAACCGCCTGGCTGGCTATCTTGACGCAGGGTTCCGACTTCTTCAGCTTGAATGCGCGGTAGTCGCTGACGGTGCTGAACTTGACCTTGCCGCATTTTCCCGCAATGTTTGTGACGCTCTTGGCCGCCTGCTCGAAGCTGGTTTTGTGGATCTTGACGATCTGTTCGAGGAACGCCGGGCTATGGCTGCGGCACTCGCCGGTGAGGACAACGTGGTCCATCACCTGATTGCTGGCCTCGCCGCCATTCATGGCCCCAAGATTGGAAGTTCCCTTGCGGTTGCCCTTCGCAATCCGGCCAAAGTATCCCTTCTCCGCAATTGCCGCCATCGCCTTCGATGCAATCAACCCTGCCGAAATGCCCTTGTGCGGTTCCAATCCGGCGTGGCTTGAACGGCCCGTGATTTCCGCCCGCCAGCGCACAGCGCTCATCGCGCCGATCACGATCTCGTTAGGGCATTGCCCATCGAGGTTGAAGCCCATGGCTGGATTGCCCAAATCCTTGGCGCGAACCATCCGCGAGCCGTGCAACCCATTCTCCTCCGCGATCGGGAAGAGCAGGGTGATCGGCGGGTGCGGAATCTTGTTCTTCAGCAGCGTCTCCGCCAGCGTCACGATCGCCGCGCAGCCCGAGCGGTCGTCGCCTCCCAGTCCCGTCTTGCCTTTGGACACGATCCGGTTTCCCTTCACCATCGGCACCGCGCCCTTGCACAGCGGGACCGTATCCATGTGCGCCGAAAACATGATCCGCGGCGTCTTTACCGTACCCGGCATCTTCACAATCAGGTTGCCAATATCGAAGCCATCGCCCAATCGCTTGTGCGCATCGTCGGTCATGATCCACGACTTCTTGCAACCGGCCTTGATGAGCTTTTTCGTGATGGCGGCGACGATGTTGGACTCCTGTCCGCCAAGCCCTTCGATAGCCAGCAAGTCGAGCAGATGGGTCAGGGCTGCGTCTTTGTTTGTCATGGTTTTTTCCTTAATGTAGACGAGGCATCCTGCCTCGTTGGGGTGGGTAATGTGTGTCTGCAAATCTAAATGGAGTGGCAACCTTCGTCTACGGGAACATCTGTGGTGAAAGGTTTTTGTTTATTTAGTTTCGTCCGGCTTCTTACTTGGTTTTGGGTTGGCAGGTTCGATTCCCTTCATGAAGAATTCGGGATGGTCGGCCAGCAGCGTTTCTTCGAGTTGGTTCACTTTCTGGAAAAGTTTATGGCCGCGAAGGAGGGAGCGGCCTGTGTCCCAGCATAGCCATGCTTTTTCGGCGTCGTAGTTGTTGTAGTAGATGTCGCCGAGGTCTTTCCATGCCCCCACGATCATGGGTTCCTTTGAGAGGGCGGCCAAAAAGGAATCGATTGCTTCGGTCTGTTTTTCGAGGGAGTCGAGTATGTTCGCCTGAAAGATCAGAATGGAGCTGATCCCATCCTTGGACTTTTCAGAAAGGGTTTTGAGATCGATTGCGGCACGCACCGCTGCTTCCTTGCTTTGGGGGCTGAGTGAAGCGAATAACAATTGCACATCAGCGTCCTTCGTGATCTCGTCCTTGAATTCAAGGAATTCCGGTGGCATCTGTTTGCCCGTGGCTAGCGTGTAGCCCACGAACAGGGTTATGGCGTCCAGGTTGTTCCCGGCTTCCGCATTTTCTACGGCCTTCTTTTTGAGGGATGCACAGGCTTTGGAATAATCTTCTTTGCTACTGCCTGCAACCTTCGTAGCTAGCTTGTAAACGAGGTCGTCTTCCGGGATGACTACAGGCTCTGTTTTTTTTCTGGGTTGATTCGTCGAGCTGTCGACCGAAAGTAGATTTAATCTGATTTTCTCTGTGCCAATATTGTGTCGATAGATCACGATCTCCTTTGAGATGCCATCCGACTTCCCAAGCTCATCTAGGATTTGCGGATGAATACCATAGCGATAACGAAGGAACAGTAAAAATCCATCCCTCACCGCCTCGGTTACGGAAGTGCTTTCGTGACTGTATCGAAGCAGCGCCTTGTTGTTGTGAGTGAATGTAACACGGTTCTTTTTCTTTTCCCGTTTAAGGTTGGTTTGCTTGTCCGATGTCAACGAAAACAGATGCTCCGTGAGAACACGGTCCATTGGATTTTCTTCTATGCCTGACTTTTCCAATATACTGCTAAGCATCATCCTGTTCTGAAATTCATAGACTCGGAACCCAATATCAGAGAAGAGCGAGCAGGATGCAAAGCCATCTTTCCCCTTGCTAGATCTGTAGATCTTTTTGTCCCGAAAATCCCTGATACAAATATTGCCTTGCGACCGTTCCTCGATAAACGAATCGCCCAAGTAGACGTTCAACTCGTATGTACTCTCTTCCATGGTAATATCGTCGCCATTCGGACTTTCGCTTTCCGAGGCGACGTCAAATGTTAACAAGGTGCCAGCCTGCAATGTGGAGATTGCAAGTAGGGAGAGAAGAGCTACTTTTAAATACGTGGCTAGCTGATTGACTCAAGTGCCTCTGCATGTTGTGGTTTTTTGAC
>CBDVCB010000018.1:0-38078 GCA_965372395.1 uncultured bacterium | reverse complement strand
CAACATGACGCCGATTCCCAGCGCCACGAGCCGCCCAAACTCATCGCGGGACCTCACCGAGGCCCGCATACATCTTCCTAACAACAAACTGTAGAGCGCAATGATCAGCGCCCCACCCATAAATCCAGTCTCTTCTGCAATGACGCAGAAGATGAAATCCGATTGAGCAACGTCAGCGGGAAGAAAACCCAGAATATTCTGGGTTCCCTGAAGGTAGCCTTTCCCGCGCAATCCACCCGAACCTACCGAGATCTGCGATTGCAACTTGTTCCAGCCTGCACCGGCCACATCGTAATCCTTCATGAGAAACACTTTTATGCGGTCTTTTTGATAGTCTTCTAAGAACGGCATACTGGGCAGGATTTGTCCATTGGCGATCGGCTGGCCTTCTGACGGCTGCTCGAACCTGACCCATGCACAGACCACTATGGCGACTAGGATAATTGCCGCGAGGCCGATGAGGAGCAGTTTCCGCTGCACACCCACGTAGAGCATGATCGCCAAGGTGATCGGTACCAGCGTGAGCGAAGTGCTCAAGTCCGGCTCCATCTTAATTAGCAGGAAAGGCAGCCCCGCAATCGCCGCGCAACTAAAGAAGGTTTTCCACTCATCCATATCGCGTCCGGGCGCGGCAAGGTAGGCTCCCAATTTGATGGAAACGGCGATCTTCGCCAGTTCTGACGGCTGGAGTGTGAAGCCCGGCAGCAGAATCCAGCGGTGCGCCCCGTTTTTTTCAGGAAACAGGAATACCAGTAGCAGCAGGCCAATGGAACCGGCATAGACCCACCAGGACAGAGTTGCAAAAATCTTGTAGTCGAACCAGACCAGCAAGGCATAGATGCCTAGGCCTAACCCGGCAAAGAGCAGCTGGGATTCCCAGCTATCGCCAAAGCTATCCGCTGATTTAAACTGGGCGCTATACACAAACACCACGCTCATGACCACTAGTGTCAGAATGGTGCCAAGCATGATCCAGTCCAGCCGTTTGGGTTGGATGCCGTCCATTAGCCGTCCTCCCCGTTTTTCAGCGTTCCGTCATATTCGAAAATCTTTGCATAAAGCTCATGCAGGCGCGGCGCAACCGTGGTGCCGCCGTAAACACCGTCTTGGACGATGAAGGCAATGGCGTAGCGCGGGAAATCGAATGGGGCATAGGAAATCATCCAGGTATTTTTCTTCCCGAGTTTCTTCGGGCCATATTCGGCCGTCCCTGTTTTTCCGGCAATCACAATGTCGCCGACCTGCACGCATTTGGCCGCTTCCTCGCCTCCCATGACCACATCGCGCATGCCGCCCCGAACAATCTCAAGCGCCTCTGAGGGAATGGGGATGTAGCGAAGCTTGGACGTGGGGTTGATGTCGTATGGACGATCCGGGGCGAACCTGAATTTCTTGATCAGGCGCGGGCGGTACAAGTGGCCGCCATTGGCGATTGTGGCGGCGACCATGGCCATTTGAAGTGGAGCCACGACTATCTTGCCTTGCCCGATGGCAAGATTGCACGCGCCCGCAAGCCCAACGGCCTTTTCGGGCAAATTACCGTATTTATTTCCCTTGGTCATGAACGTGCCTGATATATCCTCCACATCCGGGAAGAGGCCGACAGATTGGCCGAGGCCGAAATCCCTCGCCATGCGGTAGATGGGTTCATAGCCGACTTCTATCGCCATTTTAAACATGAACACATTGCAGGAGTGCTCCAGCGCCTGGCGCAACGAGAGGCCTTCCCCATGGAAAGAATGGCACCTCATCTTTCTTTTCCCAACCATGTGGTAGCCGGAGCAATCGTGAAGTACCTCCGCATATTCCGGGTGTTCGCGCAAAACCCCGAGAGCAGCGATCGGCTTAAATATACTGCCCGGGGCATATTTCCCGTATACGGCGCGATTGAACGTGGGGGCGTTCGAATCGGTCATCAGCGCCCGAATATATTGATTCGAGACCATATAGGCATTGGGATCAAACATGGGCGAGCTAACCATGGCGAGCACGTCGCCGTTGTTCGGATCGAGCACAACGACAGCCCCTTTGACGGGACCCTCGAACGTATCCGTATCGAGCCGCATCGTCAGAGCGTCCTTCGCGAATTGCTGAATGTTTTTATCGATAGTAAGCAGGAGGTCGCCCCCCGCCCGGGAAGCCTGCATCTGGAGATCGCGGTGGCGGAAACCATCGGCATCGATCTGAACTAATTGGAATCCCGCCTCGCCTTCGAGCAGGTCGTTGTAGAGTCCCTCCAGCCCCTTCCTTCCCTCGATCCCGCGCACGTCGTAATCAAACCGTTCGCCATCTTCGTGTTCCTTAGCAACGGCCGTGTCGGCCTCGCGCGTGAAGCCGATCAGATGAGCTAGGTTTTCGCCTTCCGGATAGGTGCGCGCGGGGAGGCAATAGATGTCGTTAGCGGTTAGGTCGGAGCAGGTGTCTGCCCATTTCGCGATGGTTTTTTGATCGAGATGCTTCCAGACCAACAACGGTACAGGGCGTTGTTGGTCGATATGCCTCTTGATTGTGCGCAGGCCAACCGGGAGTTTCTCCATGTCTACATAACCGTTGAGGCGCTCGGAGATCTTGTAGACCAGCTCCAGCGTGTTGGCCTCCGTGGAGGTTGCTCGTTTTTCCAACTCCTTCGTGTGGATAACGATTCCTCCATCAATAACCGGGTATTTCAGTTCCAGTCCGGGAATCTTATAGCGTTTATTCCAGCCCTTCGGGGGTGCCGTCCACTTTTCGAATCCAATGCGCCATTCCCTAATCTCTTCCGGAGTCAGGTTCTTATAGACGGTAAGCGGTTGTTCCGTCGCAAATTTGATGTGGCGCTGGATGTCGCGGTAGCTGATATCCGGTTTGCGGCCGACCCGAATCCAGATTTCGTGAACCAGCTCAAGGGTCTTGGCCACCATGGATTTCGGGACGTAGAGTTCCTCGGTATAGATGGCGATGCAATAGTTGGGGGTGCTGTCGGCGAGAACGGCTCCATTGGTGTCATAAATCTTGCCACGCACGGACGGCAGCCGGATGCGGCGCACGCTTTGGCTATAAAAGTCCGCATCGAAACCGCTCTTCTGGCGCACTTGCAGTTTCCAGAGGTTGGACGCAAGGACGCCCATGCCAAGCAACATGATGCCGAGCACAACCCAGATGACCAGTGTGCTTGCTTCCTGTTTTTGACGGCGCACCTTCATTGCCAGCCATACCCCCTGCGTTTCGGGAGGAGGGCCTCCAGCTTTTTCATCACCAGCGAAACCAGCGGAAGCACCACCATGCCCAACAGCCCCGAACCGATGATCCGCACCAGCGCGTAGCCAAAGTGGAACGGCCGCTGACCGGTAACGGCGTAGAGCACCATCGCCACCAGCGTGGCGAGCATGGCACCGAGCGCACCGAAAATCATCTGCGTCACGAGGCCATCCACAAAGATTTCGAGCCGGACGCGGTGCGCGAGGATGCCGATGAGCGGGAAGCCGACCAGCGCGGGGCCGAACCCGCCGAGGTCGAGGCCGTCGTGCAGCAGCGCCGCCCAGAATACGGCAATCCACATGCCGCGCGGCGAGCGGTGCAGCGAGTAGTAGAGCACGAATGCCGCGAGCACCGGCGGTTTGATGCCACCCAACATGGGCCATGCCGACAGGAACAGCTGAACCAGCGCACCAACGGCAATGCCGCCAAACATAAGCACGCGATTCATCATGGCGACCCCTCCGTGGCATCGGCCGAAACCACAAAGACATAGTCGAGCAGGCTAATGGTGGCGCTCGGCGCGATTTCCGCATACTGGAAAAGCCCCGAGTCGTCCCGGTGCACCTTTTCGACATAGCCGATGTGCACCCCTTTCGGGGAAACGCCCCCTTCGCCGGATAGGCCGGAGGTAACGACTTCATCCCCCACACGCACCTCGGTATCCTTGTCGATAAAATCCATTCGGGCAACGGGACGCCCTTTGAGGTTGACGCCTCCGCCACGCACAAGACCAAAGACATTGGCCCGATCAATCCGGGCCGATACCCGGAAGGCGGGATCGCAAACCAGCAGCACTTCGCCGGTGTGCTTGGAAACCTCGATGGTCTTGCCGACCAGTCCATCGGGGCTGATTACCGCATGGTTTTCCTGAATGCCGTCCGCTAAGCCTTTTCCAATCCGAACGGTGTTCCACCACCCACTAATGCTCCGGCTGATGACATCGCAGGGAATCATGGAATGGGGCGACTGATGGTGGAATCTAAAAGCGCGGCGCAGGCGGACGTTGTCTGCCTCGGCATCGCGGAGCTGGTTGAGCCTGGCCTGGACACGGACGAGTTCGTGGGAGAGATCGCGGTTCTTTTCGACCGCGCCGCCCATGCCGCGTATGGCCGAGGCCGCCTCGGAAAGGCGACGACCCAGCCCGGCGGTTCCGCGTTCCGCAGGCGCCACGACGCCCCGCACCGCACCTTTCCCTTTCCGGGAGAGCGAGGAGGGCAGAACAAACGCCACGATCAGCAGGAATCCTGCCGCCGTCGCATAAACCAGTTTTTTGTTCCTAAAAAGCATCCGTCCCTATTGATCAGGGAGGACGAGGTCCACAGCACATTGCGGGTGGAAATCGAGAGGGCGGCCTAGCCGTTCGGCCCCGCCATTTTACGAAGGAAATTGATTTCGTGCAGGACGATTCCGGTTCCCTCCGCCACGGCACTCAGCGGATCGTCCGCAATGTGCACCGGCAGGTTGGTTTTTTCCGAAATCAGAACGTCCAGCCCGCGCAGCAGCGCACCGCCGCCGGCCAGAACCATTCCACGGTCCACGAGATCGGCCGAAAGCTCCGGCAGACACCGTTCCAAGGTAACCCGCACGGCTTCGACAATCTGGGTCACCGGATCCTGCAAGGCTTGCCGCACCTCTTCGGAACTGATCGTCAGCGTCCGCGGCAACCCCGCCACCAAATCGCGCCCCTTGACTTCCATGGTGCTTTCTTCACCCACGGACAGGGCCGATCCCATCGTAATCTTGACTTCCTCAGCGGTTCTCTCACCAATCAATAAATTGTATTCCCGCTTAATATGCTGAATGATCGCCTCATCCATCTCATCGCCACCGACGCGCACACTCCGGCTATACACAATGCCGGCCAGGGAGATCACGGCGACTTCCGTCGTGCCCCCCCCGATATCCACGATCATGTTTCCGGCGGGTTCCTGTACAGGCAGGCCCACGCCAATCGCGGCGGCCATCGGCTCTTCAATTAAAAACACATCGCGCGCGCCCGCATGCATTGCGGAATCTTTCACCGCGCGCTTCTCCACTTCCGTAATTCCACTCGGCACGGCAATCACCACCCGGGGCCGCACCATCCGTCTACTGTTGTGCACCTTCTGGATAAAGTAGCGGAGCATCGCTTCGGTAATCTCGAAATCCGCGATCACCCCGCTTTTCAGAGGGCGGATAGCCACAATACTGCCTGGCGTGCGACCGAGCATCTTTTTCGCTTCGTCGCCCACCGCCAAGACCCGGTTGGTGCCGGCCTGTACCGCCACCACCGAAGGTTCGCGCATAACGATACCGCGGTCGCGCACATACACGAGGGTATTCGCGGTTCCAAGGTCAATCCCGATATCGCTGGAAAACATTCCCAAAACACGGTTTAGCATATTGCAGTTTCCTTCTTATAAAAATGATTCGAATCAAATCGGTGGAGAATGAGACAAATGGGCCGCCTTGGTCAAGGGCAAAGCACCCCGCGCGCCATTTCGCTGCCGCAGAATCAACTATATTCTATTTGCGAACAGTCCGGAATGGCCGTAGAAACAAGGGATCTACTGATCGAAAAAGGCCTCCCGTTTGAAAACATCGTTACTGAAATCTACTTTTGACCGCACACGGATATGAACACGAAAACACCCCTCTTTGGAAAAACGCTCGCCGAACTTCAAGCGCTTGCGGCGACATATGGCCTACCGAAGTTTACCGCCAAGCAGATGGCCGACTGGCTCTACGGCAAGGAAATTTCCTCGATCGATGAAATGACCAACCTCTCCAAAAAGGCGCGCGAATGCCTGAACGAAAACCACACCTTCGGGCTGGCCGATCCGGTCGAAGTGAAAACCAGCACCGACGGCACCAAGAAATATTTGTTTCCCACCGAACACGAGCAATTCATCGAAACCGCCATGATTCCCTTCAAGGACCGCAAGACCGTCTGCGTCTCCTCGCAGGTAGGCTGCAAGATGGGATGCCTCTTTTGCATGACCGGGAAGCAGGGCTTCCAAGGACAGCTAACCGCCGGCGAAATCGTCAACCAGATCCGCAGCATTCCGGAACGCCGGGAGATCACCAACATCGTCTACATGGGCATGGGCGAACCCTTCGACAACCTCGACGAAGTGCTCAAAAGCGTCGAGATCCTGACGTCCGACTGGGGCTACGGCATGAGCCCGCGCCGCATCACCGTTTCATCGATCGGCATTGTGCCCGGCCTCGTCCGTTTCCTCAACGAATGCGAAGCCCATCTGGCGATCAGCCTGCATACCCCCTTCCACGAAGAGCGCCAGCAATTGATGCCCGTGCAGATTGCCTATCCCCTCGCCGACGTCATTGCGGAAATCCGCAACTGGGACTTCGGCGGCCAGCGCCGCGTTTCGTTTGAATACATTGTTTTCGGCGGCCTCAACGACACGCCGCGCCACGTGAAGGAGCTCGCGCGGTTGCTCGGCGGCATCAAGTGCCGCATCAACCTGATCCGCTTCCACCCCATCCCCGGCACCCCGCTGCAGGCCACCGACGAAACCACCCTGCAGGCGTTCAAGGACCAGCTCAACAACAAGGGCATCCTCACCACCATCCGCGCCTCGCGCGGCCTCGACATCCACGCCGCCTGCGGCCTGCTTTCCACCAAGGCGCTCGCAAGGAAATGACCCGCGAAACGCACAAGGTTCCGGACGACGTGCATGGCGTGCGGCTCTCCGACTATGCCCGGACGGCGTTCCCGTCGATCCCTTCCCGCAAGGCCGCTGCAAAAGCCATCAAGCGCGGGGAGCTGCGGATCAATGGCAACCCCGCCCAAAGCGGCGACTGGATAGAAACCGGCCAGATGCTGGAGTGCGTGGATTTGCAACGGGCCGTTCCAAAACCCTACCGCTTTCCGCTCGAGGTGGTCTTCGAAGATGAAGATCTGGCCGTGGTCAACAAGCCGCCGGGCATCGAGGTGAGCGGGAACAAATTCAAGACCGTTGAAAACGCGCTGGCCGGAAACCTGGCACCTTCTACGCAACCCGACGCGCTGCGCTGGCCGCGACCGGTCCATCGGTTGGACTATTCCACCAGCGGCCTGCTGCTCGTCGCCAAGACCGCCGCCGCGCAGGTGTTTCTGGGAAAACAGTTCGAAGAGCGCAAAATCCACAAACGCTACCGCGCCGTGGTGATGGGAAAACTTGAATCCCCGGGCCAGGTGGCCGAGCCCATCAACGGAATGCCGGCACAGAGCGAATACGCGCCGGTCGAGACGGTTCCGTCGCTCCGCAGCGGGCACTTGACGCTGGTCGACCTGTTTCCGTTCACCGGACGAACCCACCAGCTGCGCATCCACATGGCGGCCATCGGGCACCCCATCGTCGGCGACCAAAAATATGGAGAGCCCGACAACATACTAAAAGGCAAAGGGCTTTTCCTCGCGGCGGTGGAACTGCGTTTCCCGCATCCGGCCACCCATCGGGAGCAGGTCGTCTCCATTGAAACCCCGCTCAAGTTCGCCTCCCTGCTGAAGCGCGAAAAAGCCCGCTGGGAAAAGTTCAACCTTTGCGACCCTTCTCGCTACTGAATGCCGCGAGCGACCATGGCCTTCGCGATTTTACCGAGCGCTAGCGAGTAGGCGGCCGTGCGCAGGCTAACCTTGTTCGTGTTGGCATAGTCCGACACGCGCGCGTACGTCTTGCGGAGCAGTTTGAAGAGTCGCTCTTCGACATCGGCCTCCTCCCAATAAAAACCTTCCCGGTTCTGCACCCACTCGTAGTAGGAAACGATCACCCCGCCGGCGTTGGCTAGAATATCCGGCACCACCGTCACCCCGCGCTCTTCGAGAATGCTGTCCGCCTTGGGCGTTGTCGGTCCGTTGGCACCTTCGACAATCAGCTTGGCCTTGATGTGCCGTGCGTTCCGCCCCCGGATCACATTTTCCACCGCGCACGGAAGAAGCACATCGCAAGGACACGATATAATGTTTTTCAACGGCGTGGAGCCGGGAAACCCCTTCACGCCGCCCGTTTTCTTGCAGTAGGTGATAAGTTCTTCGATATCGAGGCCTTCCGGGTTGTGGACATTCCCGGTCACGTCGCCCACCGCCACAATCGAGACGCCCCTTTTCCAGAGATCCAGGGCGGCATGGGAACCCACATTGCCAAAACCCTGCACCGCGACGGTATAGTCTTCCATTCCCAATTCGCGCACGGCCTCGAGCATGGTGCATACCACGCCCTTGCCTGTTGCAGCCAGCCGTCCAAGCGATCCGCCAATCTCCACCGGCTTGCCCGTCACGACGCCCTTGGCCACTTCCCGATGCTTCCGGTATTCGTCGTAGATCCACGCCATTTCGCGTGCGCCCGTCCCCATGTCGGGTGCGGGAATGTCGATACTCGGCCCGATATCGGAAATCAGCCTGCTGGTGTATTTCCGGACCAGGCGCTCCAGCTCGGTTACGCTCAGTTTTTTCGGATCCACCGAAATCCCGCCTTTTGCCCCGCCAAACGGAATATTCACCAACGCCGTTTTCAAGGTCATCCACAGCGCCAGGGCCTTCACTTCATCGAGGTCGACCCGTTCGTCGAAGCGCGTTCCCCCTTTATATGGACCGAGAACATCGCTGTGCTGAACACGGAAGGATGAATAGACCTCCATTCGACCGTCGTCCTTCTGCAACGTACTGCGGAACATGATTATTTTGTCCGGAATTCGGAGCCGCTCCACAATCTTGTGTGTTGGATACTTTTCGGAAAACTTCAAGAGCTTTGCCGTTCCCTCAACCAACGTCATTGCATTATCGAATGCAGACAACATAATCTCGTTCCTTTCGTGTGAAGATCCATATTTACCACCCTGAAAACCATACATGCCACTTCTATACCCCGCCTGAACCCGACTCAAATAGAAATACTAAAAAAGGTTCCTGTCCCGTTGCCGCAGAGCGGTTCCAAGAACCGCCGCCACAGGTTCGGTTTTGGGTCAATAAGAATCTCGGTTTCCTATATCGCATACTATATAATATTGCTCATATAAGGTCGATATTAGGCAAAATTATATAGTATTCGATATAGAAACTGGAGGGATTATGAGTCAGGAAAACCCACAAAAAATCGGGTCGGCATTAAAATTCGAGCGCAACAAAGCGGGGATTTCCCAGATCGAAATCTCGAAGCGGGCGGGGATCACGCAGGCCACGATAAGCCGGATCGAGAACAACGATTCCAACTGCCGGGTCGGCACGCTTGAGGCATACGTCGGCGCCATCGGGAAAAAGATAAACCTGATTTCGAAGGACGCCGAACTCTTCCACTACAACGCCACGGTCCGGTCGGTCTATGACGGCGACACCTGCCGCGTGGATATCGACCTCGGCCTCGGGATTTGGATCCGCAATGAAAAGCTGCGGCTCGTGCGCATCAACGCCCCCGAAATGACGGGGGCCGACAAAGCCGCCGGAACGGCCTCGCGAGATTTTCTGCGCGGGCTGATCGACGGGCAGCAGGTGATCATCGAGAGCATCAAGGACAAGCGCGGCAAATATGGCCGCTACCTCGCCGAGATCTGGATTCGGCAAGGCGGGTTTTGGATTAACGTAAACGACACCCTTGTCGAAGCCGGTCACGCGGTCCACAAGGAGTATTGAGGAGACGGCACCGAAAACGACCATGGCGACTGGGTCGACGCCAAGCTCATCAAGAAAGACAGCGAGCAATAATTGCGGGGCCGTCTTCGGACGGACGGTAGCGTGTGTTCCATGTAGGCCCGGTCCCCCGACCGGGCGGGCGGTGGATCGGTGCGGATTCGGCGGTGCGAATGCACGGTGCGTGCGCACGCCGGGTGGGGCACCCGGCCTACAGGCGGGGAAACCACGGAATATACCAACACACGAAAATGTAGGCACGGTCCCCCGACCGGGCGGGCGGTGGAGAAGGTATGTAGTTCCGGCTTTCGATTAGAAGCTGGAACCAACGCCGATCATGCCTAAGACATCTACGTCATAACCAAAGGGACCGTCCGTGAGTATCGCGTCATCGAGCTGTGCAATGTAGGTTGCTGAAGCATATACGCTCCAAGCTTCGTTCAGTGCATAGCCAACTCCGGCAGAGATGGTGCCGTCGTTCCATCCCGAACCGTTGCTGGTGCCATCGACCCAGCGGGCGTCCGCTGCAATTGAACCACTAAAATCTTCCGTGAACTCCATTCCGTATTCCGCGCCGAACTCTACCGTAGTAACGCCTCCGAGGATATCGCCGGAAACGCCGCGGTAGACCGTGGCGGCTAGGCCAATACCTGCAAGGTCATAACCAAGACCTACGAAAATCTCAACATCCTCTCTGGAATCAGCCAGTCCGGGGAACGTGTAGTCGGTCACGCCAACGGAAAGATCCACCACTTCGATCGGTGCCGCGTAGGATGCATAGAAGTCAATTTCGGAGAACTGGTTCGGGGTAATTTCTCCGCCATAGTCGCCAATGTCGTAGTTTCCCCACGCCCCGACCGTGAACGTACCGATCCCTTCCGGCAGCCCGAGTCCAGATGCTTCGATACCCGGCTGGAACACCGCCTCGTCGTTGAGCGTGTATCCACGGAAAACGTATGCGCTTGCAAAATCCATGGTGACGGATGTTTCCGCCAACGTCGTTCCGGCCACGGCCGCGATCATTCCTGCTGCCATTGCTTTTGTAATCCTGTTCTTCATTCTACCCTCCATAAGGTTTAAACTTGTCCGAACCTTGTGCTCGCGACTTATGGAGCTCCCTAACGCAACAGGTGTGCCACACGTTTAAACCAGGCCAAAAAAAAGACACAACCCATTGTAGCCAATCAAAATAACAAAAATCATCCGCAACCAAGCGTGTTAGATCATCACAAGGAATATAGTCCATATTTGTCCCATTCCTCCTGTTTAATACATTTTTGAACAACCCGATGCGCCCCCACTTTTTCCTCCCCATCCCCGCTCCTCCCGCTACAATTCCCCCCATGGACTTCGACCTAAAGATCATCAACGGCCAGGTATTCGACGGCTCCGGCAGCGATGCGATCCCATGCGATATTGGCATCAATGGAGATACCATTAAAAGAATGGGCGACCTCTCCGCCGCATCCGCAAAAAAAACCATCGATGCCGCCGGATGCATCGTCTGCCCCGGATTCATCGACGCCCACTCCCATTCCGACACCTACCTGCTGCTCGAACCCACCGCCGCCTCCAAAGTCTACCAAGGCATCGCCACCGAAATCTGCGGCAACTGCGGCGCCTCCGCCGCGCCGCTCAACGGCGACTACAAAATGCCCGCCGACTGGCTCGACAAGGACTATGCCAAACCCTGGAGCACCGTCGCCGAATACCGCGCCCTCTTCGCCGAGACCCGACCCGCCGTCAACGCCGCCCTGCTGGTCGGCCACAACACCCTACACGCCGGCATCTGCGGCTACGCCCCGCGCGCCGCCACGCCCGAAGAAATGAAACAAATGCGGCACGCTCTCGAACAAGCCCTCGACGAAGGAGCCATTGGCCTCAGCTCCGGACTCGCCTACCCCCCCGGCTCCGCCGTCCCGCGCGAAGAGATTATCGAACTGGCCCGGGTCGTCGCCAAACATGGAGGTCTATACACCACCCACATGCGCTCCGAGTCCAGCCACCTGCTCGAAGCCATCGACGAAGCCATCGACATTGCTCAACGCGCAAACGCGCGACTTCAAATCTCCCACCTCAAAGCCTCCGGCGAATCCAACTGGCACAAGCTCGATGCGGCACTCGAAAAAGTCCGCCGTGCCGGTGCCGGCGCCGATCGCTATCCCTACACCGCCGGATGCACCGACCTCGACATCGTCCTGCCGCAATGGGCCACGCATGGCGGGCGCGATGCCATTCTCGCGCGTATCCGCGACCCCGAAACCCGCGCAAAAATCCGCACCGAACTCGCCGAACATCCGGCAGGCCATTGGGACAACGTGATGGTCGGGTCAACCTCCTTCGAAGAATTCAAAGGGAAATATTTACCCAAAGTTGCCACGACCCTTGGCATGGACGAAGTCGATGCGCTACTGCACTTGATCGACACCGACGACCTAAAAACCGGCGGCATCTTTTTCAGCATGTCGGAGGAAAACCTATGGCGCGTCCTGACCGAGCCGTATGTCTCGATCGGCTCCGACGGATCCATGCGCGCGCCGTGGGGTCCGCTCAGCCACGACCACCCGCACCCGCGCGCCTACGGCAGCCACACCAGGTTCCTCCGCGCCGCGCTCGATGGGCAAACGGTTCCGCTGGCCGAAGCCATCCGCAAAATGACCTCGCTGCCCGCCGAACAATTCGGACTCGGAAAACGCGGCCAACTCAAAGGGGGATATGCCGCCGACATCGCCGTTATCGATCCCGGAATGCTCAAGGAAAACACCACCTACGCCAACCCCCACCAGCTCTCCACCGGCCTCCGCCACCTCTTCGTCAACGGCATCCACTCCGTGGAAGACGGGAAGCACACCGCCCATCGTGGCGGGCGGTTTCTCGCAAAGTAATGTTTTGAAGTGCCTCGGCATACCCGGTGTCGATGCCCGGCTACGGCAGCAATTCGAACAGGGCGGAACTAAACCGCAACCCGAAGGTAAGTGCCTTTTGCGGAATTGACCGAGAAGGTTGCCCGCCCCCCACTTATAAACACCGAACACAATTATAATGGAAAAGAAAGCCTAAAATGAGATTAACTGTTTGCACGCGATACCGGGCAAGAGGATGTTCTTGATTATCTGGACAAATCATATAAAACAACTGATTATTACTAATTTACGCAGTAGGAGTTTGAACATGAAAAGCATAGCATATGTAGTTTCCATGATGGTGTTGCTTGGCCTTGCCGGCTGCAGCCGCACGATCGACGATGTTGCCCGCTGGACAGAGAGCGGCGATATTGAAAATCTGATTGGAGCCCTCGATGATCCAAAGCTCGCCATCCGCAGGGGGGCGATTGAAGGGTTGGGCCGGCTCCATGCCGCCCAAGCCATCGACGCACTGGTTGCGATGCTCAGCGACACCAGGGAGATCGCCTGCCTCGCGGCAAACTCGCTCGGCCTCATCGGGGATGAAAAAGCCAGCGCGCCGTTGGTCGAAAAATTCAGGACATCGTCCATCGAGCGTCGCCTAGCCTGCGGGAAGGCTCTTGGCCATACCGGCGGAAACGTGGCGGCGGAAGCCCTCGTTCTTGCCCTGTCCGACGATAATGTAAAAATTCGCATCGTTGCCGCTGAGTCGCTCTCCGCCATCGGGGACTCGGCCATCCCCGCGATTATCAATGGCTTGGAATGCGACCAAAAATCGGTTCGCAAATGGGCCGCCGCAGAACTGGGACGGCTCAAGACCGTGCAGGCTGTCGATGCGCTGGTTGCGGCGCTCGACGACGATGCGGAGGAGATCGCCTGCCTCGCGGCAACCTCGCTCGGCCTTATCGGGGATGAAAAGGCCAGCGTTCCTTTGGCCAAAAAATTCAGGACTTCTTCCGCCCCGCTTCGCCTGGCCTGCGGGAAAGCACTTGGCCATACCGGCGGAAACGTGGCGGCAGAAGCCCTTGTTCCCGCCATGGCCGACGACAACGACGGCATTCGCTCCGTCGCGATCGCTTCGCTCTCCGCCATCGGGAAGCCATCCGTCCCTGCGCTTTTGAAGGCCCTAGGAAACTGCGATAAAGCGGTTCGCGCCGGTGCGCTTTCCATTCTTGCGCAGACCGGCTCGATCCCAACCGCAGGGGACGATCTGTTCTGGTACCGGCTCGCCCGTGTTTCGGCCAACGGCGGAAAAGCGCTGGACACGGCCATGATTGGCCAGCTTGCGGACATGGCTAATGTTGAAACCCTGCTGGAAGTCGCCGCCCATGGCTGTCCGGATTTCCGCCACTACGCCTGCCGGGCCCTCGAAGAACTCGGCGAACCCTGCACCATGGCCGCCATCGCCACCGCCACAAACGTTGCGGGCGGCGAGGGGCTTGCATGGTTCAACGGCCGCAATGCCTGGACGGGTGCCCCTTCATGGCGCCTCGATCTATGGGGGGCCACCGCCGCGCTCAACCCCGACTTTAAACAAGCCCGCGACAACGGATCCCCTTCCCAAAAACATATTCCGCGCCTCATTGCCCTGCTAGGCGGAAAGAACCAACAGATCGCCACGGTTAAACTTATCGAAGCAGGGCCGACCGCCGTCTATCCCCTTATTGCCGCGCTGGGCGATCCCGACCCGAAGGTGGTCGACTCGTCCGCGGAAATTCTGGAAAGGATTGGCGATGCCCGCGCCGTGCCTCCTCTGATGGAGGTTCTGGAGCAAAGAATAACTGCAGGAGAACCGCTTTCCGACTCTCCGCTCTATTCCGCACTGCAAGAGTTCGATGCTCCCGCCAGCGAGCCCCTTCTGCTCAAGATCCGCCCTAACACCACCCGCGCCTTGCACATATTCAACCGGAAATACCAAGGCGTTCGCACCACAGGCATCGCGAACTTCGGCGACGCAGGCGACTCCTCCCAAACGGTTCTCTTCCATATCGGATTCTTCGATGGCAATAAGAGGGGGGCGCTCCAGATGACCTTCTCCAAGAATGCCGGGGGCGACTGGATTCCCACGCCGCCGCTACCGGATAAACCGCCCAGCTGACCTCCATTCGAAAGCGGCCCGCATGCTGTGGCCGGATCGCCGATCCTCTCTGTTATATGCCGTTAATAAAAAGTTCCTGTCGTGTTCCCGATATAGTGTGGATATCCAATCCGCGTTTCCGCTAGTAAACGCCTGTCCACTCCGCACTATGGGGTGCGTCTATGTTGACAGGTAGGGCGCAGGGCATGAAGCCCCGAAAAAAATGATCCAAATCAAGGTGGGCTGGTGCTTTCCGCGGTTACTGTTTTTTTAATTGGACTGGAAACCAAGAAGACAAAGCTTGAAATCCATCCGCCCATGAACGAGATTTTTGATATGCAAGAGACAACGTTGAATCCGAGCGACAGCCTGCAAATCGTGGAGTTCCCGCACGACGGAGTGAAGGCCTACTACATTACCGCGCAAGCCACCGAGGAAAACATGCACGAGGTGTTCGACCGCGTCTCGGCCGAGATGGCGAAACACGATGCCAAGATCGCCTTCCAATATCTCTTTGGCGGGCGGCAGCTCTATCCCAAGGCCGTCTCGGCCATCAAGCAGCTCGACTGGCCCCTGACTCTCCTGCACGGCGACGCCTGCCCCGGTGAGTGCAGCATTACCGGCACCCAGTTCATCGCCCTCTCCGGAGCGGAGCTCAACCCCGTGATGGATGGCGACCGGCTCGTCGGCAACTGGTACGACACCGAAGACGCGCGCTACTGCCTGCTCGGCGACATCCGCGCCGACGACCTCTCGCTTTCCCGCGAAGAACAGGCGCGCGACGTGTTTGAAAAAATGGAAACCCTGCTCAAGCAGGCCGACATGGAGTTTACCGACATTGCCCGCACCTGGATCTATCTCAACGACCTGCTCGAATGGTACGACGAGTTCAACGTCGTCCGCTCCCAATTCTTCAAGGAACGCGGCACCTTCGACAAAATGGTGCCCGCCAGCACCGGCATCGGCGCCGGCTCCGCCGCCGGTGAAGCGATGGTTTGCGCCCTGCTCGCCGTTAAACCAAAAAATGAAAACGTGAAGGTTTTCGCCGTGCCCTCGCCGCTGCAATGCCCTGCGCTCGATTATAAAAGCTCATTCGCCCGCGCGGTCGAAATCGACCAGCCCGGATCGCGCCTATTGACCATTTCCGGCACGGCCAGCATCGAACCAGGTGGAGAGACCGTCCACATCGGCGACACCAAAAAGCAAATTAAACTGACCATGGAAGTGGTTCACGCCATCCTCACATCGCGCGACATGGACTGGGAAGACACCTCCCGCGCCATCGCCTATTTCAAGGATATCGACGAAGCGCACCTGCTCGAAAAATACTGCGTCGAAAACAACCTGCCCGAGCTGCCTGTCGCCATCTCGCATGCCGACGTCTGCCGCCACGACCTGCTCTTCGAGATTGAACTCGACGCCGTCAAAGCCAACTGATTTCTCCTCCTCCGCAAGCTTATCCCAACCCGGCGGAGCCGGAACCAAGTGAAACTCCCACGGGGCAAGCCCCGGGGTATTCTGCGACAATTTCGATAACCATAAGTAGGTTCTTTGAAAAATCCTCCGCCGTTGCGAATTTGGAATTTGGCGCGCATTTTTCCAGACATTGGAAAGCGCGTCATCTACTCTCCCAACGACTGGCAACTAAACAACAACCAACCAACGACTACCCTATGAGCGCAAAAGAAGACACTACCCCGCTGGAAATCGAAATCATGCAGGAACAGGACGTGCCGGACATTCTACCCGTGATGCCGCTAAAGAACTTTGTCCTATTCCCCCGCATGGTCGCCCCGTTGGTTGTTACCACTGAGCAGTCAAAAAAGCTGGTCGCGAAACTGTCGGAGCGCATGCCGCATTTCATCACCGCACTCCAGCGCAAGGAGGAGATCGACGAAGCGCACTTGACGAAGGACGATATCTACCGCGTCGGCTGCGTGGCCCGAATGATCAAGACGCTCAATTTTCCGGACGGCTCGACACATATCCTCGTCGAAGGCCTGTCGCGCTGCACCCTTAAGAACTTGAATACGAAGACCGGTTATCCGACCGCCAAGTATCGCATGATCAAGGATGCCATGGATACCTCGCTCGAAACGGAAGCCCTCGCCCGCAATGCCTCGGAAAAGTTCCAACAGATTGTGACGATGTCGCCCAATCTGCCCGACGAGCTTGCCATCGCGATCTTCAACATGGACACCCCCGAACAGCTCTCCGACCTGCTCGCCACCAACCTGCCTGTTCCGATCGAGGTATGCCAAAACCTGCTGGCCGACAATCAGCCCGGCCGCCGCCTCAAGACCTTGATGGAGTTCCTCAACCGCGAGTTCCAGATCCAGAAACTCGGCAACAAGATCCAGAGCAAAGTCAATGAAACCTTCAGCAAGACCCAGCGCGAGATCTTCCTGCGCGAACAACTCAGGACCATCCAGAAGGAGCTCGGCGAGGACGACCCCCAGGCCAGCGAACTGCTCGAACTCGAAAAGGCGCTCGAGGAGGCCAAGCTCCCCAAGGAAGCCCGCGCCGCCGCCGACAAGGAACTCCAGCGGCTCAGGGCCGTGCCGCCGGCCTCTCCTGAACATGGCGTGATCCGCACCTACCTTGATGTACTCTCCGAACTGCCGTGGAATCGATCCACCGAAGACCACCTCGACATCCTCGCCGCACAAAAGATTCTCGACCAAGATCACTATGGCCTTGAGAAGGTCAAGGAGCGCATCCTCGAATACCTCTCCGTGCTCAAGCTCAAAAAGGATATGAAGGGACCGATCCTCTGCCTCGCCGGCCCTCCAGGGGTTGGAAAAACCTCGCTCGGCAGATCGGTCGCCCGCGCGCTGGGCCGTGAATTTGTACGCATGTCGCTCGGCGGCATGCACGACGAGGCCGAGATCCGCGGCCACCGCCGCACCTATATCGGAGCCATGCCCGGACGCATTGTCGAAAGCATCCGCCGCTGCGGTGCGAACAACCCCGTCTTTATGCTCGACGAGATCGACAAGGTCGGTGCCGACTTCCGCGGCGACCCCGCCTCCGCCCTGCTCGAAGTGCTCGACCCCGAGCAGAATTCCACCTTCAACGACCACTATCTCGATGTAGACTTCGACCTCTCCAAGGTCTTGTTCATCACCACCGCCAACCTGCTCGACACCATTCCCGGCCCGTTGCGCGACCGCATGGAGGTCATCCACATTTCCGGCTATACCTTGCAGGAAAAAACGCACATTGCCCGCCGCTACCTCGTGCCCAAGGCCATCAAGGCGCACGGACTCAAGCGTACGCAGATCAAATTCACGAAAGAGGCGCTCGAAGGGATCATTGCCGGCTATACCGCCGAAGCAGGTGTCCGTAATCTCGAACGACAAATCGCCAACGTCTGCCGCAAGGTGGCGCGCGGCTTTGCCGAGGAAAAAACCCGCCCCGTCGAAGTAACCGCCCGCAAGATCAAAGGCTACCTCGGCCCCGTGAAGATCGAAAAGGACGTTGCCGAACAAGAGGCCATTCCCGGCGTGGTGACCGGACTGGCGTGGACGCCGTATGGCGGCGACATCCTCTTCATTGAAGCCTCCCGCATGGCGGGCAAGGGGGAGTTGATCCTCACCGGCTCGCTCGGCGCTGTGATGAAAGAATCCGCCCGCGCCGCGCTTAGCTATCTCCGCGCCAACGCCGCCACCTTCAAGCTCGACGAAACCCTCTTTCTCAAAAGCGACATCCACATCCACGTGCCCGCCGGCGCCACGCCCAAGGACGGCCCGTCGGCCGGCGTGGCGATCTCTCTGGCCATTCTCTCGATGCTGCTCGACAAACCCGTGCGCCCC
Organism: uncultured bacterium; assembly: GCA_965372395.1. Taxonomy (GTDB): domain Bacteria; phylum Verrucomicrobiota; class Kiritimatiellia; order Kiritimatiellales; family Pontiellaceae; genus Pontiella. Next base: position 19,442 of record CBDVCB010000018.1, on the reverse strand, counting down.
GATCTCGCCATGACCGGCGAGATTTCGCTGCGCGGCCGAGTCCTGCCCATTGGCGGTCTAAAGGAAAAAGTGCTCGCCGCATCGCGAGCCGGGATCAAGCACATCATGCTGCCCGAAAAAAACAAGATCGACCTCGACGAAATCCCGGCCGACGTAAAAAAGAAACTGACGTTCAAGACCGTCAAGAACATCGACCAAGCCCTGCGCTACGCGCTGAAGCTCTCAAATAATAATTAACAGAATAATTAGGACAGAATAATTCCACCGGCAGCAGAGCAATCATTCTGTCTTAATTATTCTGTTTTCAGGAGGTTGCTGTGAAAAAGTTGCTGCTATCCATTTTCGTGTTTTCTTGTGCTTTTCGTGGCTATTCCGAGCCGATCCCCGCCGACGATATCCTAGCCTTTGTGCGGTCGAAGCTGCCGTCCGATCCGCTCAAGCTGACCGGGTCACTGAAGATCAAGGCCCCCCGCGGATTCACCAAAGACAATCTGCCGGTCGAGATGGAACTGGACTGGGGTGCGGCAGCACCGGTTGCAAAGTACAAGATCGGAAAGGAATCGTTGACCATCACCTGGAATGATGACATTCCGAACTATCAGTTTTCCAATCCTAAAAACAATCCGACCGACGACATCCTAGAGTCCGAAGTCAACTGGGCCGATCTCAGTTTTTCCGTCCTTTGGTGGCCCAACTCCAAACTGATCGATGAAGGCAAAAAACTCGACCGGTCATGCTATATCGTCGAAGTGCCCGTTCCCGACTCGCCAAATACCATGCGGCTGTGGATCGAGAAAAAGATGGGTATGTTGCTTGAGGCACAAACGCTCGACGCCCGGAAAAAAGAGATCCGCCGCATGAAGATCAAGAGCATCAAAAAGATGGATGGCATGTGGGTGGCGAAAGACCTCGAAATCCGTGATAAGGCCAGCGGAAACAAAACGACGCTGCAGATCACCGACCTTCAATGGGAAACCCCCAAAGCCACGGTAACGGCCTTCGATCCCTCCGAATCGGTCAACCAACTGTCGATCGATCTCTATAAAAAGCTCTCCGGCGGGAACGATGGGAATCTTTTCCTGTCGCCCTACAGCATCTCGGCCGCGCTAGCGATGACCTATGGCGGCGCACGCGGCGAAACCGCCGGGCAGATGGACGCCACCCTCCACTTTGGAGGCCAAGGCGCGACCCACCCGGCGCTTTCCCATCTTCGGAAAAAACTCAATGGCATCCAGGAAAAGGGGCACGTCCAGCTTAGCGTCGCCAACTCGCTCTGGCCGCAAAAGGACTACACCTTCCTGCCCGACTACCTCGCCCTGACGAAGGAATTCTACGGCAGCGAAATCGAACCCGTCGACTTCAAGACCGACACCGAGGGCGTGCGCCAACAGATCAACGCCTGGGTGGGAGACCAAACCAACGACCGCATCAAGGACTTGATCCCCGAAGGCATGCTCGATCCGATGACCCGCTTGGTGCTGGCCAATGCGATCTATTTCAAGGGCGACTGGGCCAGCCAGTTTAAGCCGGAGCGCACCCGCCCCGCCCCGTTCAAACTGGCCGACGGGAAGACCGTCGAAGTCCCGATGATGTCGCAGACCGCAGACTTCCGGCTCGCCCATACCCCAGACTTCCAAGCATTGGAACTCCCCTACGAAGGCGGCGACCTCTCCATGCTCATCCTGCTCCCGAATGCATCGGATAAACTTCCCGATCTTAATTTGGAAATGATCGACGGGCTAGAGTTCAACAAGATGGAAGTGATGGTGCAGCTACCAAAATTCAAGCTCGAATCCACCTTTCGCCTCGGTGATACGCTCGCCGCCATGGGCATGCCGCTGGCCTTTTCCGATCAGGCCGACTTTTCCGGCATGACAGGAACACGCGACCTGTTTATCGGAGAGGTCGTCCACAAGGCATTCGTGGAAGTGAACGAGAAAGGAACGGAAGCCGCAGCAGCAACCGCCGTAATCATGGGGCGCATGTCCATGCCGCCACAGTTCATCGTCGACCACCCGTTCCTGTTCCTCATCCGCGAAAACAGCACCGGCACAATTTTGTTTATCGGGCGGGTGATGAATCCATCTTCGTAGACGAGGGTGATCTGTCGTTCCTCCAGAATGGCTTTGCGCCAGCCTCGTTCAGGAAGAACACACAAACGTTTCTATCCATTGCCAAGCTGATTTTTTACGCACAAGCCCACCCCAACGAGGCAGGATGCCTCGTCTACATTCTACTTCCGACAATACTCCATGGCATCGGGGTTGGCGGCCATGCGCTGCAAGAAACCGACCTCAGTCCAGCGTATTGACCAGCAGGCCGGAGCGGAGCTTTGGCTCGAACCAAGTGCTTTTGGGCGGCATGAGCTTTCCGGCATCGGCCACCGCAAAAAGCTGGTCCATGGAGGTCGGGTACATGGAGAAGGCCAAAACAGCGCGCCCCCCATCCACCCATTTTTCGAGTTCTTCGGTTCCTCGAATCCCGCCCACAAAATCAATGTCCGTGCTTTCGCGCGGGTCTTCAACTCCGAGGATGGGAGCAAGCACATTGTCTTGAAGAATGCTTACATCGAGCGATGTGATCGGGTCGTTTGCATCGGGAAGTTGATTCGGTGTCAGCGTGCTCCACTGGCCGCCGATGTACATGCAGATTTCGCTGGCCTTCCGCGGGCTGGACAACCCGTTCTGCTCCACCGTGAATTTTTGCTCCAGAGCTTGCAGGAATTCGGATTCCGTACCAGGCAGGGAAAGGACGACGCGGTTGTAGGCCAGAATCTTCAGCTCGCTTTCGGGGAAGATTACGGCGAGGAAATAGTTGTAGGGTTCCTCGCCGGTGTGGTTCGGGTTGGCCGCGCGACGCATTGCGCCCACCTTGGCGGCCGATGCCGAGCGGTGGTGCCCATCGGCCACGTAGGTGGCCGGAATTTCGGAAAAGGCCGCCTCAAGCGCGGCGGGATCGGCGAACTTCCAAACGGTGTGAACCACACCATCTTCGGCCGTGAATTTGTAGAGCGGTTCGGTCGCTTTGGCGGCACCGACGAATGCGTTGATCTTTTCGCTATCGCGGTAGGCCAGAAAAACGGGGCCGGTGTTGGCGTTTTGCGTGTCGACGTAGCGAATGCGATCCTCTTCCTTCACGCGCCGCGTCTTTTCGTGGATCTTGATCTTGCCGGTTTCATAGTCCTCGATATGGCAGGAGGCCACGATGCCGTATTGGAGATGGTCGCCCATTTTCTGGCTGTAGAGATAGAGGGATGGCTCCTCCTCGCGGATCAAAACGCCGTCATCCATCAACCGCTGCAAATTGGCCTTGGCTTGTTCGTAGACCACGTCGCTGTAGGGATTGGTTCCTTCCGGAAGATCAATCTCCGCACGCACCACATGCAGGAAGCTGTCGACATTGCCCGCCGCCAACTCCGCCGCCTGCGCCGCGTCCACCACGTCGTATGGAACCGATGCCACTTTTTCAACCTTGTCCGCCACCGGGCGCCATGCCTTGAATGCCTTAATTTTCATAATTACTATACCTCTCTATTAATCCCACACATACCGTTCATCGAATTGTAAATTATACTTCTCGAAAAACTGCCGAAGCTCATCTCGGAAACCTACGCTGCGATGATGCTCCATCTGCTGATCGACATACTTTTTGACCCGCTCCAAATTGGATTGGGAAACGGAAAAGCTAGCGTATCCCGCCTGCCATTTAAACCCGGAAATCCTCTTTTCACGGAGCCAGCCGGAAGAGACGCGTTTAACCTCCTTCACAAAATCAGCCACCGTTTTGGTTCGCGGTTTTTCGTGGAGAACACGGTGTGGATATAGATTTTCGACAATGATTGCGGCATTCCGATTCCTCCATTTCGGACACAACCCCTTCAGGGTTGGTGATTCCCTATATACATTCGTTTTTGTTCCCCAACGGGGAACCGGCATCAGGCCGGGGTTGCGGAACGCTACCCCGGCATATCGCAACAACCATTCATCAACCCTGAAAGGGTTGTGTCGTTTGCCCTATTCGCCCTCCGGCTTGGGGGCGCGGGCCATGAGATCCATGACGGCTTGGCGAGGGTCTTTGCCTTCGTGGACGACGGCGTTGACTTGTTCGGTGATGGGCACGGGAACACCCAGTTCGTCGGCGAGTTCCTTGGCGGCCTGGCAGTTCCATACGCCTTCGGCCACCATTTGCATGCTGGCCATAATCTCTTCGAGGGTTTCGCCTTTGCCGAGCCGCTCGCCGACGCCGCGGTTGCGGCTGTGGCGGCTCATGCAGGTGACCATTAGATCGCCGATGCCGCTGAGTCCGGCAAAGGTTTCGGGCTTGGCGCCAAGCGCCACGCCGAGGCGGGTGATCTCGGCGATGCCGCGCGTCATGAGCGCGGCCTTGGAGTTGTCGCCAAAGCCCATGCCGTCGCCAATGCCTGCCGCAACGGCAATCACGTTCTTGAGCGCGCCGCCGAGTTCGACGCCGACCACGTCGTCGAGGGTGTAGACGCGGAAGGCATCGTTCACAAAAAAGTGCTGGATTCGTTCGGCTGTTCCGTGGTCGTCCGCCGCAAGAGCAACCGCGCAGGGAATGCCGCGCGCAACCTCTTCGGCATGGCTGGGGCCTGAAAGCACGGCCACCGGCCGTTCAAGAATACGCTCGGCGACCTCGCTCATGCGCTCATGGGTTTGCTCGTCGAGACCTTTGGTTGCGCTCACCACCAGCGCGTTCGAGGGAATGAAGGGTTTAAAGCTTTCGACAACGGGCTTGTAGAAGCGCGACGGCACCACCAACACCACCAGATCGGCCTCCTTTACGGCAGTCTCGCGGTCGTCCGTCCACCGGATACCGACGGGAACCGGCACTCCGGGAAGATAGGTTTCGTTCTCGCCGGCCGCACGTATCCGTTCCAGATATTCAGGGAAGGGGCCCCAAACCGTGACATCGTGCCCGTTGCGCTCCAGCACCATGGCCAGCGCCGTGCCCCAACCACCGTCTCCAACTACCGTTGTCTTCATGCCTTCGCCTCTTTCTTTTTGCCAAACCGGCTTTCGGTTCCGTTGAGCAAGCGCTTGATATTGGCGCGGTGCAACCAGACCACCAGCACGGCCAAGACCGTCAGGGCAATATTCACAGCCATCCCCTTGTCTTGAACCCAAACGGAAATCGCCACGGCGACGGCCGCGATGATGGAGGAGAGCGAAACGTAGCGAGACGCTACCATGCAAACCACCCAGCAGATAAATCCAACCAACACCGCCAATGGTGCAACGCCGAGCAGCATGCCCGCGCTGGTGGCAACGCCTTTCCCTCCCTTGAATTTGAGGTAGACCGGAAAGCTGTGCCCAATGATGGCCGCAAAGCCGAACAGCACGCCGTATTCGGGATCGAGTGTTGCCAGCCTGGGAAAAACAAAGGCGGGAACAAAACCTTTGAACGCGTCGAGAATGAAGGTGAAGATCCCCCACCCTTTCCCGACGCATCGAAAAACGTTGGTTGCGCCAATATTGCCGCTACCCTGCTGCCGGATATCGATTCCTCGCGACTTGGCCACCAACAGGCCAAACGGCAAGGCTCCAAATAAATATGCGATGATGGTGAATGCTGCGATTGTCATACGTTCCATATCCCCTACCGGCCAAAAAGAAATTTGCCCAGATTCTTCAACTCATCCTTGAGCTCTTCGTTTTCCCCGATCTCTTCGACCTGTTCACCCAGAATATCGATCAGGATATCGGAGCTGACCGGGGAAGGCGCATTTGTATCGGAAGATCCGCCGTCTGCCAAATCTTTCAAGACCTTCCGCACCGTCTCGCTTTCGCCGATTTCATCGACATGCCGACCTAGCACCTCGACGGCGGCATCGGTCAAATCTTCAGGCGGCTCCTCAATCCCAGCCTCTTTGGCCATGGCACCTTTCAGAAAAGAGCCCAGCACGCTTTGCGCGTTGCCGCCTATGGCGCCATGCAAAGCCTGCTGAATATCCACCGTTGGTTCCTGTAGCGACCCTTCGATCGGAACGGAAAAGCGCAGCGACCCAATCGAACCCATTCCGCCCAATCGGTTGGCCAGCTTGTCCTCGAAAACAATATCCTCAAGGTTCAGCGTAATCGAAGAATCCCGAAACCAGCCTTCGCGGCAATACAGGCGGGGATCCAGCCCAAACGGTGCAAAGCGGATACCCAGCTTGTCGTAGGTTTTCTCCAAAATGCGGGGATCGATTTCGAGCACCTTTCCGGAAAGGTCGAACGAAGGGGTCTGCGGATCGATGACCGGAGCCAACCGAAGCTGTAGGTCGGTGACAAAGCGGGTGCGTTTGCTGCCCAACGAGCCGATCACCGAAACATCGCCCCATGGAGTGGAGGGATCTTTCTGCGTCGATAGGTTGCTGCCGATCACATTCAGATCGAGGACGATGTCGAGCTGATCCAGCTTGAAATCCAAATAGCGCACTTTGGCGTTGCACTGCAATGCCTCGATCAACACTTCCGGCCGTGCCGCTGGCGTCGTGGAAGGCGCTTCCACATCCGGTTTTCCACCATCCGGAACAGGCCGCCCTTCAACAGGAGGAGGGGGCGGGGGCGGCATGCCTTCTTGAACCCGGTTGATATTGATCTCGCCGTCTTTGTTGCGGATCACGTTGACGAGCGCGTTTTCAATTTCGATGTTCTTCACGCGGATCAGTTTTTGCTTCAGTAGCGACAGAATATCCACCTCTACATTAATGCGGTCGATGGAGGCCATGTTTTCCAAAAGAAACCCCTCGGGGTTTTTAATCGCCACGTCCTTGAGGTAGAGCATTCCGTTCGGCAGATTGATCGACAACCGACCGACCGTTGCCGCAATTCCGGTTTCCGCCTCAAGCCGCGGCAACACGACCTCTCGCATGGTCTTGGTCAGTCCGTATTGGAGAAACAGATGCAGGCCGATCAAAATCACCAGCCCTAACGTCAATATTGCTGTTAATACTTTGAGTGTTGTTTTCATCTATTCCTCGCACGTGCCAACAGCATACAGAAGCCGCGCAATTAATCCATCAAATGAATCAGCCTAGTGCCGCATCCAACAACACCTTTCCCATTGGGGTGTCTTGCGCCTTCAGCCCGACGACATCTCCAACCTTCGTCACAAAACCGCGATCCAGCAACTTCTTCACATGCCGATACAGCGATTGCGGAGAAATCTGGGTTTTTTGCGACAACGCTATCTCTTGCATTTCACCCTTGGCCAAAGCCCGGACAATGTCGATCCGCCGCGGATGGGTAAAAGCCGTTGCAAAGCGCATGACCTGACTATATGAGATCGCGCTTGCATGACATTCGCGCAGTGCCTCCAAAAGCTCGGCAGCATATTCCACCTCTGCATTTGCTTCCGCAGAATAGAACACATAGAGATTGCGTCGCTCCGCCTTGATGAGCCCCCGAGAATTCAACGCGCGCAAATGCACACTGGCGCTAGGGTCGCTCAATCCCACGCTTTGCGCCAACCGCCCCATGCTCATCTCTCCTTCCTGCATCAGCCGCCAAAGCAACTTCAACCGGTTCTCGTTCGAAAGTACCCGACATGTTCTCCATAGCGTTGGGCGAAGCTTGTTCACAGCGACCTCCTATTTCATACTTCATTAAGTATGAAATAGGAATATTCTATGGTTTTCAACGTTTTATTCATATCATACTTAATGAAGTATGATATGAACAAGGCGGTTGACATGAACTGTTGTTGGAAAATCAACAATCCCGAAGCCCGTCATTGCCTAGAGTAAAAACTATCCGTATGGTTCTACACATGGGTTTATTTAGGAAAAAATTCACCATCGTCGTCGTCTGCAAAGCGAACATAACGCGCAGTGCCTACCTACACGGCTACATGGACAACTACCTTAAAGAGCACATGCCCTATGCGCGCAAGAAAGTCCGCATCCTCTCGGCAGGCGTAAAGGCCCGTAGCGGCGGATCGGCCAGTCAGGTGGTGAAGCATGTGGCCAAGCTCAATGGGTTCAGCCTCCGGAACCACCACTCAGACCCATTGACCCGAAAGTTCGTAAAGCAGGCCGATGTGATCCTTGTGATGGAACAGTACCAGAAAGAGGCCATCCTCGAGCGATTTCCAAAAGCCGCAGGAAAAACCTTCCGCATGATGGAATATCTGTGGAACGGGGAACCGGAAGAGATCCGCGACATCCCCGACCCCACCGGCCAAAACCTGGTTGACTACAAAGAATTCATCGCAGCCGCCCACGCCGAAGTCGACCGAATCTTCCGCGAGCTTGGACGCGAAGGCGTGATTTAGCCTTCCATGGTCTTGCCTACCGCTCTGCGATAGCCGGTCACGACGATGTCGCGGTCATCCTGCACCTCGACAATGGCGTATGAATTGTTTTCCGCACTGGCTCCTTCAACCAAGGCCTTCAACGTGTAGTAGTGAATGCCCTCGATATGGGAATAGGCTCCGGCGTGGTTGTGTCCCTGAAAGACCGCCAGAACCTTCCCGCTCTCCTCCAGAACCCGGCGAACCTCTTTCGCGTTCTTGACGGAGTGGGTTTTGTCCGTAGCATCAAGTTGCTGATGAACAAACGTAATCACCGGCTTGGATGTGGCCGCCAAATCCTTCCGCAGCCACTTGATTTCATGGTCCGGAATATTGGTATCCATCCAATTAAAGTTTCCATGGTCGTAGTCGGTTCCGTTGGAGGTGTAGTCTGCGTCGAGAACGATGAAATGCACGCCCTTCGAGTCGAAGGAATAGTAGCTACGCTCCTTGCCAATCCCCGTGTTTTCGACAAGATCGAGAAACTGCTCCTTCGATATGCTATCCACATCGTGGTTTCCCAGCACGTGATAGCGAGGCCCCTTGAACTTCCCGAAGACGGCCTCGATGCGCTTGAGGTATTCCAAGGTGCTCTCCTCGGAGGCCGGCTTCCCCTCATCCTTTAAATCCCCCAGCTCAATCAGGAAATCCACCTTCTGGTCGTTCATCAGCGCAACGCACTCGGCCATCTTGTCCATGGATTCTCCATAGTGGCGCATCCCCCGGGAAGGCGCAACGGCATAGTGCGCGTCCGTCACGATCCCGAACCGGAGATTCGCATTGCCCTCCGTTCCATCGGCGCGGGCGAAGGGTGCTCCGGCGGAAAGCCCGGCAACCACCAACCCCGAAGCTTTCAGGAAGTCACATCGCGTGAGCATCCACTCGGCAGCGCGTGATTGTGCCTTCGTATTTCCATCTGCCGACTTCCTATTGTTCATAGGTCGGATTTAAGACGTTCATCCCTTGAAGTCAAGCATGTCCATCCGAGTTCCCGCCAAACTGGGGTTATCTCAAACGGACCCTTTTCACGAACGCGGTTTGAGCTGGGGGAAGAGGATGACGTCGCGAATGGCGTCGGAACCGGTGAGCAACATGAGCAGACGGTCGATGCCGATGCCCATTCCGCCGGTCGGCGGCATGCCGTATTCGAGGGCCGACAAAAAGTCCTCGTCGATCTTCGATCCGTCGCCTGCGGCCTGCTCCTCGAAACGCTTGCGCTGTTCGAGCGGGTTGTTTAGTTCGCTGTAGGCGGGAGCGATTTCCTTGCCGCCAATGATGAGTTCGAAGACATCGACGAGTTCGGGATCGTCGGTGCAGTGGTTGGCGAGCGGAACGAGCTCCTTGGGAAGCCGGGTAATGAAGGTGGGCTGAATGAGGGTGCCTTCGATGGTTTTGTCGTAGATTTCGTGGGTGGTTTGCTTGAAGTCCATGCCTTCTTCGATATGCACTTCGAGTTCCTCGGCCTTGGCCTTGGCTTCGTCAAGGGATTTCCCGAACCAGTCGTCGCCGAGGTGTTCTTTGACGAGGTCGTGGTAGGGCACTTCGCGCCACGGTGTTTTGAGATCGATGGTGTTGTCCATCCACTCAAATTCTATTTTCCCGAAAATAGTCTTGGCCAAGTGCACGACCATGCTTTGGATCAGCTCCTGCATGGTGCGCATGTCGCCGTAGGCCTGGTAGATTTCGAGCGCGGTGAATTCGGGGTTGTGCGTGCGGTCGAGCCCTTCGTTGCGGAAGTTGCGGTTCATTTCGTAGACGCGGTCCATGCCGCCAACGATGAGGCGTTTCAGATAAAGTTCGGGGGCGATGCGCATGAAGACGTCAACGTTGAGCGCATTGTAGTGCGCCTTGAACGGCTTGGCCGCCGCACCACCGGGAATCTGCTGAAGCATCGGGGTCTCGACTTCGTAGTAGCCGCGGTTATCGAGAAAGCTGCGGATTTCTCGCATCACCTGCGTGCGCTTCTTAAAGACGTCCATCACTTCCGGATTGGAGATAAGGTCGAGCGAGCGCTGGCGGTAGCGGGTTTCGACATCGGTGAGGCCGTGGAATTTTTCAGGGAGCGGCAGCAGCGCCTTGGAGAGCAGCGTCCAGCTGTCGACGCGTACGGTGTTTTCTTCGGTCTTGGTGATGAAGAGTTCGCCCTCCACCCCGATAATGTCGCCGAGGTCGAGCAACTTGAAGGCCGCAAAGGTTTCGTCGCCCAGAAGATCCTTTTTTACCATGAGCTGGAATTTGGCGGACCCGTCGGAAATGTGGGCAAAGGCCATCTTGCCCATCTTGCGAAGCGCCACGATGCGACCGCATGCCTTGACCTGCCGGCCGAGTTCGAATGTTTCATGCAATTCGTCGAGCCGCGCGGTGCGCTCGAACACCTTTCCGAAGGCGGGGAAACCCGCCTCCTCGAGTTGCCGCATATTTTCGATGCGCTGCTGGCGGTATTCGTTTCCTGAAAGTTCTTCGCTCATGGGAATCTCCTTAAAATTGGCCGCATAGACTAGGGATTCGGCGATTCCGAGTCAATCGGCATCCCCCCGAAACGGGCATAAACAAAAAAAGCCCCACGAGGGGGCTTTAAGGAGAAAAAAGGCATTGGCTAAAAGGATGAAGGGGTATTCAGCAAGGGGTCGCTAATCGCAACATTCCCTGCCGATCCATCCTTCGCCAATGCAAATACAATGTGGTTGGCCGAATCCGGCGCAACGGTGACAATCTTGGTTTTGTAGCCTTCGTATTGAAGTTCGAAGGTGCGCTCGTAGCGTACGCGCTGCTTGAGCGGGGTGGTCCCGATCAGCTCCGCCCCACCCGGCCGGTAGACCTTGGCTCCGGTGGGTTCGCTTTCGATCAGTACGGTTTTCTCGATCCCGCCAGCGGATTGCACGAGCGGCACGGTGACTTTGTGGCTGGAGTCGGCTGAAAGCGTAAAGGGTTTGATGGAGTAGCCCGACTTGTGCATTTCAAGGGCGGTGTCGTTTTCCACCAAAATCTCGACCGGAGTTGTGCCGATCAGCTCCACTCCGCCGGAACGATACAGCTCGGCGTTGGCCGGGGAACTTTGCACGATGATGTAGGGTTTTGGCTTAAGTTCCACCCTGATCTGCCTCGGCGAATCCGAAGCAATGGTGATTTTCCGGGTGTAGTAGCGATCGGCGGAAATCTCCAGATCCATGTCTTCCTTCACCAGACGTCGATAGGGCGTTTTCCCCAGCACTACACCCCGGTGCATTACAATGGCGTCTTCCGGATCACTGTAGACAATGACAATCGGCTCACGCTCCATCTCTACAACAAAGGGGCTTTCGGTCTCGGGGCCAATCGTGGACTGCTGGGGATAGTATCCCGCCTTGCGCAACTCGACCATGTAGTTTTCCTTCTCGGCAGGAATGGCCATCGGCGTTGTGCCGAGTTTTTGGCCATCTTTATCGAACACATCCACACCCTTCGGTTTGCTCGAAAGGATGAGCGATGGTTCTCGAACCAGTTCGACAACCACATTGCCTTCCGGATCCTCCGGAATGACAATCGTCTGCGACGTATAGCCAAGGGAGCGAACCTCGAATTTGCGATAGGGCTTGTCGTAGTCGATCCGGTACGGGGTTTCCCCCGCCTTTTCCTTCATGCCGTCCACATGCAGTTCCGCACCATTCGGGCGGCTGAGTAGCAAAACCTTCGTGCGTCGTTGCAACTCCACATCGATGTTTTTCGGGTCGATGGTCGACAAAACAACGGTTTTGGAAAAATAGCCATCTTTGCGGACAATCACTTCCTTTGAATTCGCGTATAAATTGATTTTTACGGGCGTCGTACCAATCCGCTTATTATTGTTGCTATAGTATACATTGGCGTTCGACGGTACGCTTGATACCGTGACCGGTGCGCAGCCCGTCAATGAAAACACCGTCGCCAAGCCTAGGGCCGCTATGGTCTTGAGCAAAACATTCCTCTTCATTTTCTTTCCTCTTGGTTTATCCGTCTAAAGTGCAGAAACAACAGGAAGAACTAAGCAACATCCGTTCCAACTATTGGAAATAAGGGGCGCTCCCCATTGAATCCATCGCCTTCCTCTTCCAACGAATACCTATTGACGCTCACCGGGAAATCACCTTAACTCCGCGCCATGGAAACCGATAAGGCATGATACCCTTGTAGGCGCGATGCCCCATCCGTCCCGTGGCGCGGCGGAACAACGGGCTGGATCGTTTTTACCCCACACCCAACCCATGAACACAAATACCATTCATTTTGACAATGCCAGCGAAGCCCGCGAAATCGGGGCGTCGCTCGAAACCCTACTTCCGCGCATGGAGCACGACCACGGGTTGCGCTTGGTGATCCGCGATCTCGTCGTGGCCATCGAAGGCCCGGAGGAGTCCGCCCGGAAGATGGCTGGATTTATCGAGAATCTGCGCGAAGCGCGCAATCGAGCCCCCTTTGACGACCTCTTCATTGGCTATGCCTACGAAGCCTTCAGCCAAGGTGATGAACAGGTTTTTGAAAAGCTAGCCAGCATCCGGGTGGATGTCAGCCCGCGGAAAGCGGCGGTTTTTCCAAAAACACTCGGACAGCGGATCTACCTCGACGCCATCGAAAACAATGCCATCACGTTTGGGATCGGCCCGGCCGGTACCGGAAAAACCTATCTCGCCATGGCCATGGCCGTCTCGGCCCTGCTCAAGGACGATGTTAGCCGCATCATCCTGACGCGCCCCGCGATCGAGGCTGGCGAAAACCTGGGGTTTCTTCCGGGCGACTTCCAGCAAAAGGTCGCCCCCTATCTGCGGCCACTCTACGATGCCCTCCACGACATGATGCCCGCCGAGATGATTGAAAGCCATATCGAGCGCGGCGTGATCGAGGTCGCCCCCCTCGCCTACATGCGCGGGCGCACCCTTAACCACGCCTTTGTGGTTCTCGACGAGGCCCAGAACACCACCCCGCAGCAAATGCTGATGTTCCTCACCCGGCTCGGCTTCGACTCCAAGTGCGCCATTACCGGCGACCTGACGCAGATCGACCTGCCCAACCACAAATCATCCGGCCTGCTCGAAGCCCGCTCGATTCTCGCGGATATCCATGGATTGGAATTTATTGAACTCACCGAGCGCGATGTGGTGCGCCACCCCCTCGTGCAGAAAGTGATTGAAGCCTACCAGGAAAAACGGTCATCCTAACCATTTCAGCAACCGGAGCGCATTGTGAAACCAAAGTTCTTCAAGAAAAAACAAAAAGGCATTGCCGAGCGTAAAACCGAGGTCACACGAAAAACCGAGGTTCCGTACAAAACCGTTGCACTCGGCATGCTGCTCTGGCTATTCACAACCTGGCTCTTTTTCGGTAGCGGCATTGTCCGGCATATCGATATCGCCGAAGGACAACACGTCCCCTCCACCATCACGGCCGAGGTTGATTTCGAATGCGAAGATCTGAGCGAAACGGCATTCAACCGCACCAAGGCGGTCGATGCGGTGCCGCCCGTATTCACCATCGACCCCATCCCGGCACAGAACACCGCCAAAGTGGTTGGCGAACTATTCAACCGCCTGCACCTGCTCACGACCGCCGCGAGCAACGAGTATCAGCGCATTGAAAATTCCATGGGCGACCTGCTGATTGGATCGTCCGTCGGTGCCAAGGATCTGATTTCCGTGTTCCCGAGCAATCAGATCGCATCGGCCAAAACCTCGCTCACCACCAATCTCGTCAAGGTCATGTCGGCCGGCATCCTCTCGGATGAATCGCGACAAACCCGCTTCCGCGACGCCCCCGACCGCCAACTCACCATCACCGACCCCGAAGGCACCTCCACCAAAACCGTCTCCCAGCAGGACATCCACTCGACCCGCCGGGCCATTCATGCGATTACCGTGCAGATATCCGGCAAGGAACAGCGGGAACTAGCGGAGCGGTTGCTCGGCTCGCTCGTGAAGGAAAACATGGCCTACGACGAGACCGCCACCGAAATCCTGCGCAAGCAAGCCGCGGAAGCCGTCGAGCCCGTGCTCAAGGAATATTTCAAGGATAGCGCGTTGGTTCGGGCGGGAGAACCGGTAACCCAGCAAATCCTGCTGCTGCTTAAATCCCATGAACAAAAACGACAAGAAGAACAGGAAGTCTTCGAGCAGATTCTGGAGATTATCGGGAACGGCATCCTGTTGCTTGCCGGCCTGATCGCCACGGCCGTTATCCTGCGCGTCATCGCGCCCAGAATGGTTCGGCGGCCGGATCAGATTCTGTTGATGGTCATCCTCTCCTTGTTCACCCTTGGGTTGGCCCGCTTGTTGATTTATCTATCCGTTCAATATCCTCTCCTGATACCGCCCGCGTTGCTGACCTACCTCGTGCCCCATGCGCTGGCGATCCTGCTTGCCGGCATCCTGCTGGGCGGCAGCGCCGCCATCTGCCTTGGCCTGTGGACCAGTTTTGCCACCGCCGTGCTTTTCGACCAATCCTTCAATGTCTTCGCCCTCGGCCTACTCATCACCATCACGGCAACCAGCACGGCGCGCAATGTGCATCGTCGCTCCAGCCTCTTCCAGGCCGGCCTCTGGGTCTGCGCCGTCAAGGTCCTGTTCGTGTTGGTCGCCGCCATCCTCAACCGGCCCATCCTCCCGGTGCTCGCCGGGCAGGTCGTGGCCGCCATTCTTTCCGGCATGCTCTCAACCGTGTTTGCCCTGCTATTGATCCCCCTGTTTGAAAAACTATTCAAGATCACCACCGACATCACCCTGCTCGAACTATCCGACATGGGCCATCCCCTGCTCCGGAAAATGGCGATCCAGGCCCCGGGCACCTACCACCACTCGCTCATGGTGGCCACCCTCTCGCAAAACGCCGCCGAAGCCATCGGTGCAAACCCGCTGCTCGTCCGCGTCTGCGCCTACTACCACGACATCGGGAAAATGGCCAAGCCCGAGTTCTTCACCGAAAACATCCAGCACAAGGAAAACCCGCACGACGAACTCTCGCCCCACATGAGCGCACTGGTCATTTCCTCGCACGTCAAAGAAGGGTTGACGCTCGCCAAGCGCCACAAGCTGCCGCAACCCGTCATGGACGCCATCGAGCAACATCACGGCAACGGGCTGATCGCCTATTTCTACCACAAAGCCAAAAGCATGCAGGGCGACGGAAAAACCACGATGGCCGATGTCATCAACGACTCCGACTTCCGCTACGGCGGCGCCCCCGCCGTCAGTCCCGAAATGGCGATCCTCTCCCTGGCCGATGCCTCCGAGGCGGCCTCGCGCTCCATCGAGAAGCCCAGCCCTCAAAAAATATCCAACATGATGGACGATATCTTCACCGCCAAGATCCGCGACGGCCAGATGGACTACGCCAACCTCACGATGGCCGAGATCAACATCGTGAAACAGTCCTTCATCTTTTCGCTTTCCAACATGCTGCACGGCCGCATCCCCTACCCCAAGAACCATGAAAACAACGCTACTCAACCAACAGAAAAACCATCCGATCCATCGGCAAAATCTCCAAAATCTGACTGATTGGCTTGGCCGGAAACTCGCGATCAAGACCGCTCCCTCTACATGGAGCGAAGTCTCCATCGTGCTGGTCGACGACGAAGGCATCACCCAGACCAACCGCGAATACTTTGGCAAGAACCGCCCCACCGACGTCATCAGCTTCCGCTACGACCCCATCCCCGGCGAAGATGCAGGATGGAGCGGCGACCTCGTCATCAACGTCGACCGCGCCGTGCAGGAAGGTACCGCCCGCGGCAAGCTCGACTACGAGTTCGCCCTCTACATCGCCCACGGTTTCGACCACCTTTCCGGGGCTGAAGACGACACGCCTGAAAAGCAACGGGAAATGCGCGCCACCGAAACAGCATGGCTCCGCAAGGCCAGCGCCGAGGGCTTGCTGGCTCCGTTGCTGCGCCAACCCACCGAAACATAAAGGGGCCGCCATGAAGCATACTTCCATGTTTTCACTGGGCCTTGCACTGGTTACGCTGGCACTGACCCTCAATGTATTTGCAGAGCCACGCTATTCCGGCGATCCCGGCAACACCGAGAAGGACATCAAACCCATCCGTATTCGTTTCGCCAGCCGGCTTTCCGCCATTGGCGGAAAGCGGATCAAGCTGGAACGGACCTATGGCGCTGCGGCGGCGCTGGGAAAACACTGCGGAGCGCACAGCGTTTGAACCCGACTCCATGAACCTCATCGGCCTCCAAACCTCGGAGCCTAGCCAAACGGATCTGAACGGAAAATGGTTCGAAGCCTTCCCGCCGAACCAGCTTCATCCCGCCGACCTCCACGCCGCCCAGCTCGACAGGCGGTTCCGGATCCGAACTCGGCCATAAGGCCAATGTGCAACGCATTGAGTTTGCCCATCGGCATTTATACTTTCCCCGCAAGTGGCATGATAAATGCTTAAAAAACAATCCAATTATTGAAAGTTTGAAACATCCAGTCAGTACGGAGATAAATCGATGAACACAAAAATAAAGCCAATCATGTCATGGGGAATTTGGGCCATTGGCCTATCCCTCGTTATGGGTTTCGTGACCCGCAACTTTATTCTGGCCGGATTCCGCGCGGATGAAACCGGAATGAGCTATGTGATTGCCGCATTGTTTATCTTTGGTCTGGCGGCCTCGTTCCGCGCGGCCATGCAGCTGCACTCCGAATGGGACGTGCTCGACCGTGTAGTGAAAACCAAGCAGGTTCCACCGACCAGTGGAAAGTCCGGACTCTCCGACATCTTCAACAAGCTCTCCGACTACAAGCGCCAAGGACAAATCGTCGACATCCATACCGCCATCGACACCTATCACGCCGGGCACAATTCCCGCGTGCGCTCCATTTCCATCATGGCCGCGCTGCTCATCTCGATGGGTCTTCTCGGAACCATCATCGGCCTGATCATGGCCATCTCCGGCCTCGGTGGAATGGTCGAGAACATCGGTCTTTCGCGGACCACCATGATGGAAGCCCTGAAGGCTACGGTGGCCGGCATGGGCACCGCGTTCTACACCACTTTCTTCGGCGCACTCGGCGGCTTGATTCTCCGGGCGGTGGCCGTATCGCAGCTCAACTCGCTCTCCGAACTCTGCGCCGCGGCAACGGAATACGCCGATGCCAACCTTACCGCCAAGCTGGAAAGCAAGGAAGAGGAACTCAACCAGCAGATCTCGAAAGTGATTATGAGCTTCGAGAAGATGCAGCAGCAAGTCGACTCGATCACCTCCCGTGTCGCAGTCTCCTTCGAAACCACCATGAAGAGCTTCGGCCACGCGTTGGAAGAGGCCGGTGCACACGCCATGACCGCCACGAAAGAGTGCATCGGCGGCATGACCGAACAGGTGAACGTGTTTGGCAACGAACTTGGAAACTCCTTCGACACCTTCAATGAATCGATCGTTAAATCCGGCGAGGAGTTGCAGGAAACCTTTGGCGGCCTGAACGAAACCATCGGGAAATCCAGAGAAGGCGTAGCCGAATCCTTCGAGGGGCTCAATGCCTCCGTCAACCAAGCCGCTGAAACCGTTGCCGGATCACTCGCCGACTTCAAACTCTCTGTCGACGGCACCAGCATCGAGCTCAACGAAGCCGTTGGCGAACTGCACTCCGCCATCAGCCAGGCCACCGGGGAAATGATCACCATGGCCCAGGCCAAGCTCGATACGGAAGCCGCGGAAATCGCCGGCCAGCTTTCGCTGGCAGCCCACTCAATCCAACACTTCGTTGAGCAAAAGACCGCCACTGCAACCCAGCAGAAGGTGGCGTAATGAGCGCGGCAACCCGTCAAGAAGACCTTTCCGGATCCGAGGGGATCTACGAGTCCTTCTCGGACATGGTGCTCTGCACGGTGATCGTGCTGATCACCCTCGTGGTGGTCCTCGCGCTGAATGTGGTCGAGCAGCTTAACGTCTACATCGAGCCAAACCACTTCAGCGGCGGGGCAACCCGCCCTTGGCTCTACCTCCAGGCGCAGAACGCGGACTATTCACAAACCTCCTCGGAGCGATTGGCCATCGAGCGCGCGGTATTCGGCAACGACGCCTTTGTGCTCATCAACCTGTTCAGTCCCTCCTCCGCCCTTGCGGCAACCACCGTCAAGCAAGGCCAAACCGTCTCTGCGAAGGAAGGCCAGTCCTTCCACGGACAGAGCGACCTGACCGCCTACCACTTCCTGCAGCTAGCCGCCGGAATCGACCCGGGCTCGTTTCCCGTTACAGGAACCCAGACGGCGCTCATGCTGCCCAAATTTTCGCATAAGAGCATTATGCTTGAACCGGGCAACCCCAACGGCTATTCCGCCGAACCGGAGAATGCGCTGGCCCTCAAGACCATGGCGCTCGCCTGGCCGGTCTACGACAACGCGCTCTATCCGCGCCGCGCCCAAAGCGACTACTTCAACGCCCGCACCAAGATCTATATCGAAGCGTTGGAATCCTCCGACCAGACGCACCGCATCATGATTGGGCACAGCGTCTTCACGCTACCGCAAGATGTTGAAAACGGGCGACTCGGCTGGTTGGCCGGCTTTTCGTCCGGCCTGGTGGAAATGGTCTATCTCGGCAAAGCCTGGAACGACCCAGGCACCCAATCCAATAAGCGCATCGTATTCTTCGAGCAAAACGGATTTGCGGAAGCTGCGGCCAACTACCGTGCTTTCAGCTATCCCGGCAAACCGACCCCCGAGCAGGAGATGCTGCTACAGAAAGCCATGGCCGCCCGTCCGGACCTTCCCAAGGAACAACTCATGCAGTATGTCCGCACCGCCACCGCGCAAAAGGCCATTTCGAGCGCCCTCGTAAACGGGGGCAGCGCCCAGGCATTTCTCCCGCCCCTGCTCGCCCATCGCGATGCATGGAACGCCTATACCAAGCAGTGCATCAAGAACGAAATCAACAGCACTCCCCCGGAATGGATCATGAGCGAACTCCTCGAACCGCTCGGATTCGACCAAGCCGTCGTGCGCGGCCTGCGCGAAGACGCATAGAGAGGAATCCGGGGTTCCTTCTATTTCAGTCTTCTTGGTGCACTTTGGAAGACCAGCCACATACGGCTCTCGGCACTTCGCAAGCTCCTATCACACCCTGCAGGGTGTGATAAATTAAAGAGGGCGATATTCCACCCAGCCCAGCATCCATAGAGGGAAGAATAGACTCCCGGAAGCCCCC
>CBDVCB010000017.1:0-41711 GCA_965372395.1 uncultured bacterium | reverse complement strand
GAGGAATTTTTCATGACAAAACCCCTTAAGGAAGTGCCATTCTCGGCTGACCCCTATTTCGGCTGACCCCTATTTCTATTCATTCGGATTCGGAAATTAACCCGCATTAAAGTGCCCGATGCCATCATCGCGGCAACCGCATTAGAGATGGATGCAGTTTTGATGACACGGAATGAGGGGGATTTTATAACCGTTGACGGGCTAACGATTATTAACCCTTGGCGCGGCGAATAAACCTCTGCAAAACCGAGTGGGTCATTGAAAAAATAAAAGCCGAAGCGGAACAGCTCGGAAAAGAAAAGCCGGTCATGTACCGATGTGATCGAGTAGAAAGAAAGATTCTAAAATTCATCGGCTGACCCCTTGAACGATAAATTGAATCCACTATGAACGACTTAAATAAAATTATTGATGGTGGGTATTGTATCGGTTGCGGTGCGTGCGCGCACGCTGCGAAAGGCAGTGTGGAAATCATCGAAGATGAATACCGGCAGTATCAGGCACGGATCAAACCTGATGCGGACGATATCTCTCTGGAGTCTGCGTTGGCGGTTTGCCCATTTTCCAACGAAGGTCTCAATGAGGACCAGATTAGTGAAGAGGTATTTGATCAGGATAAAGGTCAAGTTGGTGATGTGATCGGTTATTACCAATCGTTATATGCTGGCCATGTCGTTGAGGATGATCTTCGTGCGAAAGTTACATCCGGAGGAATAATTACATGGGCTCTTACTCAATTGCTTGAGAAGGATCATATTGACGCGGTTATCCATATTAAAAACTCGTCCAAGAAAGGGACTATCTTTGAATATGGAATTTCCCACACATCTTCCGAAGTGATTGGGGGCGCAAAATCGCGTTATTATCCCATTGAGATGTCCGAGGTAATGGATTTTGTTCGGAAAAATGAAGGGCGATATGCATTCGTTGGCTTGCCTTGTTTTGTAAAAGCGGCCCGGAAGTTATGTATGCAGGATCCTGTGATTGAAAAACGAATTCGTTTTTTTGTGGGATTGGTATGCGGCCATCTGAAATCAAAAGCATTTGCTGAACTGGTCGGATGGCAGGCTGGAATAGAACCCGATAAGTTGGCCAACATTGATTTCCGCCATAAGCTGCCGGATCGACCTGCCGATAATTATGGCATACGGGTGGAGGATGAGGATGGAAACAGCAAGGTGCTGGTTGCCCGCGATACGCTCGGTACGAACTGGGGACATGGCTTCTTTAAATACAAAGCCTGTGATTATTGTGATGATATTTTTTCCGAGACGGCCGACCTCGCAGTGGGTGATGCCTGGCTCAAACAGTATACGGCCGATTCCAAGGGCAACAGTGTTGTCATCACTCGTAATAAATTGATTGATGAACTCATTCATGACGGCGTTCAAAGTGGCTCATTGAAGCTGGATGTTCTTACCGCGGATGAAATGCGTCAGGCACAGGGCGGCGGATTTCGACATCGCCGAAGTGGGTTAAGTTACAGGTTGTACCTTAAGCAAAAGAAAAAACTTTGGGCCCCGAATAAGCGGGTTCCTGTAAGTAAAAATACTATTTCATTCAGCAGGAAACTCGTATTAATCTTCCGTGTATACCTCCGGGATAAGAGTGCAGAGTTCTGGAAGAAAAGCCGAGTCGAGGGCGACTATAACAACTTTGAAAAGCGAATGAATGGACCAAGTCGAGTTTATGGAATGCTTCTCAAATCCGCATCTCTTGGCAAACGATTATCTCAAAAGGTAAAAAAAAGATCCTAGTTGCGGCCTGAGCTGTGCTTGTTGAACTTTAGGTCAGTTTGCATGAAATTCTGTAATTGTGGTTGCCTTTATTCTTTCGGCGATATCTGTAAAGTTAATGCTCTTGGTGCCTGCTTTACGCGCTACAGTGAAATGACGCGAGTTTCAATGACCGCTAAATCGCACATATAATCCGACTCAGATATTGTTTTTAAATTCCATTCTTACATCCACGTGCGAGAGAAGATACTTAAATATTTTTAGAAGGCAGTCATGAAAATAGCGTTCGTAGTTAGAGAATTTCCTCAATATTCAGAAACATTCATTTTTCTGAAATTTAGATATCTTTTAGAGGCAGGACATGATGTGCATGTATTTTGTCTGGATAACTATAACCGTAGCGTTGAGCATCCTCCGGAATGGCGTTCACGTATTCATGTGATTCCCTCGCATAAGTCGCCCTTGGTTGCTTTGTGGTGGCCTTTTTATTTCCTGTTTGGAATGTTGTTTTGTGGGGGTTTAAGAAAAAGATTCCGTTATTTAATAAATGAGACTGGCCTCTCAAAATATCGTTCTGCTCAGGCATTGATAGCGGTTAGAATGATTACAAGAGAGTCCTGGGAACTGATTCATTGCCACTTTCTCTCGAGAGTGGACTTTACTTTAAGCGCTAAGCCTCTCTTTAAATGTCCTCTGATCGTCAGTGTGCTTGGTTTTGGGATTTCAATACTTCCCTATAAAAAACAGGGCGGTATGGAAATGTTGGACCGGCGGCTTGCTTCCGTGGATGGTCTGATCTATAGCTCTGAGTTTTTGAGACAATATGCCGGAAAACGAATGCAGATTGAGGTGCCTGAAAAAATACTGCCTCCAGAGGTCGATATAACCCGTTTTACACCTCGTATTCGAGCAGCGGTATCCAGCCCGGTGCGCATTTTATCTGTTGGCCGATTGCACTGGGCTAAAGGGTATCCGCTGATGTTGTATGCCGTAAAAGATTTAATCGAACAGGGATTAAAGCTTGAATATCACATCGTTGGGGGAGGGGATGGTCTTAACGAGATCGAATATTTGATCAGGGAAATGGGACTTTCTGATATGGTTGTTCTATTAGGAGCCCAAAGTGCCGATTTTGTAGCTGAACAGATGGATTGGGCGAATATCTATCTAGGATTGAGTCAGCGAGAAGATTTTGGATCTGTATTTTCAGAGGCTGCTTACTGTGGGCTTCCGGTGATCGCTTCCTGTATCGGAGGTATTCCTGAAGCTACCAGCGAAGGAGTGAATGCCATCTTAGTTGAGCGTGGAGACTGGCGGGCTGCATCTCAGGCCATACAATCGTTAATAGAAAATCAAGATATGTATGAGGCGTACAGCCGAAATGGAATTGAGTTTGCGAAAAAGTTTTCTGCTGATCGGATTGGGCAAGAGTTAGAGGACTTCTATCGGAAGGTGACAAAGGAATATGCTCAGGGAAAGGGTTAAATAGAAGTTATGAGTAACGTAAAAAAAATTGGAATGAATTCATTCTGGTTTCTAGTGGCCTACGCATTCCGGTTGATAACAACATTTATTACCTCTGTCATGGTTGCTCGTTATCTTGGCCCCGAACTTTTTGGAGAAATGAACTATGTTTTCAGTTATGTAATTCTTTTTTCAGTAATGACAGGTACCTGCTTCAATGCATTGCTTCAGCGTGAATTTGTGGTATGTGCCGATCGTGCGGGAGAATATCTTGGAACAACAATGATTCTTCGAATATGTGGAGCTGTAATGGCCTGCTGTTTCCTGCTTGTATCCCGCATCTTTCAGGAATCGGATCCGAATTTAAACCTATTGCTTCTGATTTATTCCATTAGTCTCTTTTTTACTGTGGGTTCGACTATGCAGGTATTGCTAGAGGCGAATTTTATGGCGAAGTATGTCGCCATTTCAGAATTTATTCAGGTGTCGGTTTTCTTTGCATTGAAACTATTGTTTGTTTTTCAGAAAACTCCATTGCATTATTTTGTGGCGCTTCAGGCCTGCGAGGTTTTGTTGCGATCCCTAATTCAATATTATTTCGTGATAGGGAAACAACTGATACCAAAACTGTCGTTTTCTGCACCAACCGCGGGTTATATGATGAGGGAGTCGTGGCCACTTTTTTTAAGTGGAGGTGCAATTATGGTTTATCAGCGGGTGGACCAGGTTATGTTAAGAAGTATGGTTTCCGCAGCGGAGGTCGGGGTATATGCTGTTGCTGTTAAAATGTGTTCATTTATTGCCTTTTTACCTCAAATTTTAAACAAGTCACTTTTTCCTGTATTGACTAAAGCGCATGGGCACTCTGTTGAACTTTTTGAAAAAAGGATAAAACAGTATTTTGCGCTGATGTTTTGGGGGATGGCATCAGTGGCCGTTATTCTTTCGATTCTTATTCCCATACCGTTCAAAATGATGTACGGGGCAGAGTATGTGGAAGCTATTCCTGTAATACGCATTTTATTATGGAAAAATGTTTTTTTAGGAATTGGGCTTGTTTCTGGAGCTTGGATTATTATCTCTAGAATACAGAAGTTTGCTCCAATAAAATCGATTGTCAGTATGTCAGTTAATGTTATTTTTAACCTGTATCTGATTGAGATATTGCAAAGCCGGGGGGCTGCATTTGCATCGCTCATTTCAGTAATATCTTACTCTGTAATTTTACTGTGGATTATGCCTCCATTTCGAAGATGTTTTGTTTTGCTCGTAAGGGGAGTGATATTCTTTAAGTTTTAATGGTTACATAAATAAGGTTATTATGAATAAAGATTCAATTTATAAAGTAACGAAGTGGTTAAATGTGACGAAGATTGTATTTCGAGAAAATGTAAATCTTAAAGAATTCTCATATTTTAGGTCAGGTGGCCAGGTAAAGTTGTTAGTCATTCCGAGTGTAGAACTCCAGTTGCAACAAGTTGTTCGGTATATGGCTGATAATGAATATGAATACAAGATTGTTGGAGACACCTCTAATCTAATGTTTTTAGATGATCATGATTATGGGATATTGATCTGCTTATCGAGTTTGTGCAAAATGCAGTATGATTCATCTGAAGGGACAATCTATGCCGAGGCCGGAGCCAGTTTGCCGGAGTTGTCGCGAAAAGCTTTGCTGTGGGGTATTACGGGCTTTGAAGGATTAGAAGGGATTCCAGGTTCAATAGGGGGCGGACTCTTTATGAACGCCGGAGCCTACGATAGCGAAATCAAGGATTGTTTGATTAGCGTCGATGGTTATTGTTGTGATGGATCGTCTTTTTCTTTTAGTGCAAAGGAAGTTAATGCTGAATACCGAAATTCATTTTTTAGAGAGCATGCGGGAAAATATATTATAACTAGTGCAATGTTCCGTGCTCAGGGTGCTGATCCGCAATCTATCTTTGAAAAGATGGAATTGTATCATGCAAAACGTCATAAATATCAGGATTTTTTGTATCCTTCATTAGGAAGTTTATTCTCGATCAGAGATATTTACAGAGCATTAGGTCATAATGATTCTAAATATCTGATATTTCTCAAACTATTGCGCAGTTTGTTCTTTTCAAAGAAAACAAGACGGGAGACGCCGATTAACAGAACGCTTTTAAATCGATTCGTCTGCTATTATTTTGGATGGGAGTTTGATCAACAACCCTTTTCTGATAAGACATTGAATTGTCTTGCAAACCGAGGGCAGCATACAGATGTGTTTATAGAATATATCCGGCTGTTGAAGGACCATTTGCCGGAGTCGGCACGATTGGAAAATGAGATAGTTGAAACTTGCTACTATACGGACAAGTAATTTTGAGAATTGCAATCATAACCTTTCATGCTGCGATTAATTATGGTGCTGTGTTACAGGCCTATGCATTATCCAGTTATTTAAAAAAAATGGGACATGAAGCCGAATTTATTCAGTATTATCCTTCTGCGGTTTTGGGCGGAGGTATAAAGAGCCGGTATAAGCTTTGGGGACTGCATCCTTCGGATTACCTGATTGCATTCAGGCAAGTCCGCTTCCGGGCATTTCGTAAAAAATATCTCAAGGAAACAAGTCAAGTATTTCGAAGCGTTGAGGAGCTTGATGCATTGTCAGGATATGATGCCTACATTTGCGGCAGTGACCAAATCTGGAACGGCCACATTACGGGAGGAAAATTAGATCCGGCCTATTTTCTGTCATTTGCCAAAGAGGGATGCCGCAAAATTGCATATGCGGCAAGTACGGGCAGCGATTCGTTTATGGATAAAGAAGGGGCTTCTGAGTTGCTGAAATCGTTTGCTTCCATTTCCGTTCGCGAACGGGGACTGGTCTCAGAAGCAGAACGGTTAAGCGAAAAGCCTGTTCAATCTGTTGTGGATCCAACGCTTCTTCCTGTGGATTATTCGGAGTTGATATGTCCCAAACAAAAAAGGTACATCCTCCTGTATACGTTTCAGCGTGGCGCGAACACATACCGGCAGGCTAAGCTTCTCTCTAAGCTGACCGGTTTACCGATTATCAACATCGGTGCCATTGTTAATCCAAGAAAACATCCGGGAAAGATTGTCTGTCCCTCGCCGGCGCAGTTTGTTTCACTCTTTTGTAATGCCGATTATGTGGTGACGAATTCATTCCATGGTACGGTGTTCTCTGTTATTTTCGAGCGACCCTTGTTTTCGTTCGCACTAACGGGTGATCATGCATCACGTAGCACCCGGATGACTGATTTTCTAAACAATGTAGGGTTAGGAGATCGGTTTTATTCAAATGCTGCTGATCTGACGCAGAATGATATTGATCTGGCCTCAAATGTGGATTGGGATCACGCTGTTGGAAGGCTGAAAGAATTACGAACTATTTCCGAAGAATTTTTAAGGAAAAGTCTGAGTAATGCGTAGGTGAACTACATGCTGATGGATACGGGTGAACTTATGTTTCGGCAGTGGTATTTGGGTGAAAGTTAATATATTATGATAAATGATACTTTACGTTTAAGGGGAGGAATATTACTGGTAGGCCTAGTTTATGTGGGGTTGCTATTATTCCTGGTTTCGAAGAATATGTTTTTGTTGGCGCTGATATGTTCTGCGTTACCTTTCGCGGCATCACTTGTAGTAAAACGGGACGTCTTCTTTTTTCTCACGCTGTTCGTAACCATGTCGTTGCTTGGTTTGCCGGCAATACGTGTAGACACGGTGAGTCTCGGTCTCATCATGCAACTGTTTGTTGTAGTGTTCTATGTGCAGGATATTTTAATTCATCATAAGAAGTTAGAACGAACTGGTGATGTCACATTATTTTTCCTTTGGATTTTTGTTATCAACCTTTTCGTTACAGCTTCGGTGCGCGGGTTTGGCTTTTACCGTTTGGGTGGCGATATGATCGGAGGAATGGTCTATGTGCAGATTCTTCTCGGGTTCTTTTTTCTAATGTATTTACTTGGGCAGCGTTTTTCCGAGAAACAGATTGTTCGTATCTTTACAGTTTTTGTTTTCTGCAGTTTTTTACCTTTTTTGGTTCAGATGGCTGTGGTGAAAATTCCAGCTTTGATGCCGATGTCCGATTTTTTTGTCTTCAGTAAGACTCGTGTTTCAATGGCTCTTAATGATGCCGTAATTGGGCGTAGTGGTCGGTATGAGACCGTAGTGAACTTTTCTTATCTTTTGATTTGTATTGGAAGTATTTTTTGGGTCGAGAAAAAACGAATTTTGGGATTATTGGCTCTAGTTGGTGTACTGTTGCTGTTGCTAAGTGGTTTCCGTCGGTATGCCTTGCTCAGTTTACTTGTTCTGGGGGCAGTAAATATTATGTTGGCAAAATCCAGAATTCGAGCCGCATTTTTATGGGTGGGGATTGCTGTCTGCATGATATTGATGCTTTATCTGACCGCCTCGCACTTGCCGCATAATATACAACGTGCAGTTGCTATTTTGCCGGGTATTGACGTCACTTATGATGCTGCTCGTTCGGGGCAGGGATCGAACGAATGGCGCATGGAGATTTATGAGTATTGTTTAGAAGATATTTCAAACCATTTATTGCTGGGTAAAGGGATGTTAAAGACGCTTGATGAGACACTTTTCTCTCTCTCATATGTAATGACTCACGGAAAAACTCCGTATTATGCATTTATGGCAGGGAACTATCATAGTGGTATTTTTGAGCAGGTGCTTACATTTGGGGTGGTTGGGTTTTTGTCTTTTTTTCTGTTCTGTGTGGTTAGCATGATTCGTGTCTGGAGGCATTTTACGCGCAATAACGATGCGTCACGTCTTTGGCGAATCATGGTCTCTATGTGGGTGGTCTGCGGAGCGCTCTTGGTTGATTATTATTTTGTTCGCGGTGAATTTGTGAATTTTATTGCGACTTTCCTGTTATTTTTCGGGATGATGATTCTAGCTTATAATGCTCATCGTACAAAGCTGGAGTCCGCAGCATTGCGTCAAATTGATGAAGATTCTGCATCTTAGTGCATCAGGTAACGATGGGGCGGGCACAGCTGTTCGCCGCCTGAATTCGGCTCTGAATAATTTTGGAGTGGAAAGTCGGTTTATATATCTCAGGCCGTACAACAGAGCTTCCTCATTAATCAGTCCGCTAGAGAAGAAGATCAACGGGGCTGTTAATGTTTTGATAAAACATATCGTTCGGGGAGGATCTTTGAATATTCTTCCTTCAACTTTATTACGGAAGATTAATGAATCAGATGTCGATATTGTTCATATTCATTGGATCAATGCTGAGATGCTATCGATTGAACAGATTGCCAAAATAAGAAAGCCGGTCGTATGGACCTTTCATGATATGTGGCCAATCTGTGGTATAGAGCATTACGTCGATGATGAACGATTTGCTCAAGGACGTGTGGCGTTCAGTGGGCTGAGCCGTTGGGTTTGGAATCGGAAACGGAGAATTTTCAAGAGACTTATTTTCAGTATTGCAACTCCTGGATCCTGGATGACTCAATGCGTTCAGAGGAGTAGTTTTTTTAATGGGCAGTCGTGTGTAACCATTGCAAACTGTCTCGATCTTCATATATTCAGGCCGATGCCGGAAACACGACGGGCTTTTAGGGAGAAACACGGTATTCCCGAGCAAAAGCAGGTGTTATTGTTCGGAGCTTATAACCTGATGAAGAAGCGGAAAGGTGGTGATCTGCTTGTTGAGGCATTTCAGGCACTGCGAGACAAAGGGCGGTTTGTTTTACTTGTTTTCGGTGAAAAGCATGCTGAACAGGAGTATGGTATGGAAACAATACATGTAGGTCGGGTTGAAGGAGACGAGGCTCTGAGTGAACTCTACAACTGTTGCGACATCGCTCTAGTGCCATCCCGTCTGGAAACATTTGGGCAGACCGCCTCTGAGCCGCAAGCTTGCGGGGTTCCGGTTGTGGCATTCAAAACAAGCGGTCTCATAGATGTTGTAGAACATAAAGTAAGCGGTTATTTGGCGGTTCCATTTGATGTGAAGGATTTTGCAGAAGGAATTGAGTGGGTCTGTGCCCGTGACGAACTTCGAGCTAATGCGCGTGTGCGCGCTGAGCGACTTTTCTCGGAAAGCAGGGCCGTGAAGCAATACAAGCAGTTATATGAAAGCGGCATGTCGGAACCTTTTCTCGGGAATGAAGACGCCGCTAATCCAGAATGATCGATCCGCCTTTAATCTCTGTAATAATCACCTTTTACAATCAGGCTGATTTTGTTGGTCGCGCGTTGCCATCTGTTCTTTCGCAAACCTATACGAATTTGGATATTATTGTTGTCGATGATGGTTCCGATGATGATTTTAATAAGGTTATAGGACGTTTTAGTGATAAGCGCTTGCGGGTTTTTAGAAAAGAAAATGGTGGCGTGGCATCAGCCCGAAACCTGGGCATAAAAAACGCGTATGGAGCGTATATCGCTTTTTTAGACGGGGATGATGCATTTCTTCCTTCCAAATTGGATGAAGTCGTTTCATCGTTGAATATTGCTGGCTTTCCGGAATGTATGGTTGTGTCAGGATATTATAAAATTTCTCGCAGAGGAGTATTGGTTGGTCGTCATATTGAAAAGGCTGGGTTTTTCCTTCCCGGCAAATGTGCTCCCGATATGAGACCAAGCATGACTGTTTATTCTCGTCAGATTTTAAATGAATTCGGGCTGTTCCCTGAAAACCTTCAGATTAACGAGGATGGAGCATTTAATACGGTGTTATTATTAAGCTATCCGGTTATGTGTTTGTCAAAACCTTTGGTGCTTTGGCAAAGCGACGACAGCGGAAAATCACGCAAAGTCCTTCAATCGTATGATATGGCTTACGAAGCCATGATGAAAAAGGTGGAATATATCAAGGAGAAAGCAGGGGTTGAAGTAGCCGAAATCTGTCTGCACCGGCACTTGAGGAATAATTTATTTGGCTTTCTTTCCGTTGGTCAGATGAAGATAGCTCGGAGGTGGTATATTCTGATTAAAGAGCATGATGTGGCTTTGTCTTCAATTGCTTCCCGGATTGCCATTTTATCAGTTATGCTAGGCATCAACCTTTACGGTTTCTTGAGGAAAATAGCTCAACGGGTAAATATCATTTTCCTGTACTGTACGGCAGTTCGATTGAGAAAAGCGACCGCCGGATGGCATGTTTAATTCTTATTGGACAATGGTTAAATTGTAAGGTAAATATGAGAGTTTTGAGTATACTGAGCTTCCTCCCGCTGGAAGGGCAGGATGAAATACAGAATGATGTTGTATTGAAAATCCAAAAGGAGATCCACAAAGAAAGGTCTGACATTGAATTTGATACCGTTTATCCTAGCAGGATGGCCCCGCCTCTATTGGCAGGGGCGACTTCCCCGGAAAAACGACGTGTGTATCGTAGGATTTCTGCGCAGAAGGAAATTACTGTTGCGGGAGAGCGCATTCAGGTTTTACCATATTTTTCGAAGGTTTCCTTGGATTGGCTGCATGCCTTTCTCAGTCTGACTTTGGTTGTTTTCAATAGAAAGCGGTGTCGTGAGATAATATCGAAAAATAAATATGATCTTATTTTCTGCCACAGCCTTTTCCCGGGAGGCTGGTTGGCATCCTATCTCTCTAGAAAGTATGGGGTGCCGTTTATTCTTTCACCTCGTCGAGATACGATTCTAAATCAGCGGATATGCGGTTATTTCAGTCGATTTTTTTTAAAAGGTTCGGCAGGGCGGGTTACTCCGAATTATCTTGTGTATAAGCAGTTGAATAACGAGGGAATCGCAACACAGTTTATTCCGCATGGTTTACAGGATGTGTTTTTTAATACTCCAAAAAAAATTAAATCAGCCGGCACTGTTTCATTGCTGACTATTGCAAAATTTCTGCCCAGAAAAAAAATTGATGCCTGTTTGCGTGTGATAGCTGTCCTATCAAAGGAGTTCGATCTTAGGTATACAATTATTGGAGATGGTTCGGATGAAAGTAGAAGTTATTTGAGGGGGCTATCAGTACAACTCGGGTTAGAGAGCATCGTAACTTTTTCCGGGCATCGGGATCATTCCGAAATTCCCGACATTATCAGTCAGCATGATATTTTTCTTATGCCGAGTGCGGGCGAGATTTTCGGGTGTGTGTATTTGGAAGCTATGGCGATTGGTTTACCTGTTATATATGGAAAATCAACTGGAATAGATGGGTTTGTTCCGGAAGGGGAAGTCGGGTTCGCTGTAGATCCGGAAAGCGATGAGGCCATTTTGAAAGCACTCAGAACATTGATTTCCGATACAAATTTGCGGGAGAGCATGGGAAAGCATGCTTGCCTGTTTGCGCAGGAATTCAGTTGGGAGAGTGTTTGCCGCCGTTATATTAATCTGATGGAAGAATCCCTGTCATTGGTAGATAGAAAAAATTAGGAAATAAGATGAAGCGTGTTGCAATTTGGGGACCAAATCGGTGGTGTAATTTTGGAGATGATCTGCAAAGTGTGGTTTTTGCGTTGCACCTGCGATCATTAGGATATGAGCCGATTGTTTTCATGCTGGATAAGGCAATCGCCGAGGAGCATGACCTATTGGTTGCAAATACGGCTGATGAATTATTGGATGGGGTAAATTTGTGTATCATTGCGGGTGGGGCATTGTTGACTCCAGGAAGTCCTGCAAAGCAAATCTTGCTATCAATGCGCCGTCGCTATGCCAGAGATATTTTCGAACTGCACTGTGCTGCCAAAAAACATGACGTTCGTGTCTGTGCGATTTCTATGGGGGGAGATGGGAAGATAAGGAATCGCTGGTTCTGGTATGATTTGCCTCGGAATCTGTTTTTTGCTTCAAAATATTTTATTGATGGCACGGTCCGTTTAGAGGGGGATGTTGTTCAAATGAAGAGTTTTGGAAAGAACTTTATTCATATTCCAGATTGTCTGTTCTCTATAAGATGTTTTATCGATACCGCAACTTCTACTGAGAAAAGTTCAGGTGATCCGGTCCGCATCGGGTTTAATTTCAGGGAACGTCACATTCCAAAATCTTTCATTGCTGCGATTCATAACTATGCGGAAACTCATTCCGATATGGAGTTCTATTTCGCTACGACACACATGGATAAGGCGATTGAAAAATATAACACCACATATGAGTATCTGCCGGAATGCGATACAAATAACTTGAAGTTCATGCATTATGAAACGCCTCGTCAGTTGCTTCAATTTGTTGCTGATATGGATGTGTTTGTCGCATCCAAGCTTCATCTAGGACTTTTAGGTTTATTGGTCGGTACGCCTTTTATTTCATATCAGGGAATGGGGAAGGCACGCACATTCCTGAAATCAATTGGCGGTGATGATGCTATTCTTGATGACAATACGATATTTGAGTCTTTGATTGCGGAAGATGGCTTACTTCGTAAGCCGAAGACGGAGTTGATGAAGCTGTTTGATATGGATTTGTTGGATCAAATGGTTAGCGAAAGTTGGCAACAGTATGAGTTCTGCACCAAGATTGTAGAAAAATATGCTTAGTTCACAACGGAATAGGTGATTTTGGTGAGAGTTCTTTTTTTTCATAATGGGTCCGACTTGTATGGCGCATCACGGTCATTTCTACGTATTGTCACTCGTCTTGTCGCGGATGGTATAGAGGTAAAGGCTGTTTTTCCAACAACGGGACCATTGCAGGACGCTTTAAAGGAAGCGGGTGTTGATGTTGAAGTTATGCAACCCATTCCTCTTATAGAGCGCTTTGCTTTCAAGAGTGTTTCAGGTTTCTCTCGTTTTCTATGGGCGACGCCTGTTTCCGTATTCAGAATTTGTAGGGTGATTCGCTTGTATCGACCCGATTTAATTCATTCAAACTTATCGACCGTTTTTACTCCAGCAATTGCTGCCCGTTTGTGCCGGATACCCCATATATGGCACATCCGTGAAACGTATGTTGAATTTGGTTTATTTTGGAAGATTTACCGGCAATTTATGGCGTGGGGTTCAACAAGAATCATTGCCATATCCCATTCGGTAGCCGAGCAGTTTCATGGTAAATGCAAAAATAAAGTAGTGGTTTTACATAACGGGTATCCTAAAGAAGAATTTGAACCTGTTCCTGTGGAGAAAGTACAAGCATTCAAAGATCAGTTCGGTCTGAAAAATGAGTTGTTGGTTGGCTTGGTTGGCCGAATTAAATATGTGCGCAAAGGGCAGGAATACTTGGTCGAGGCGGCATCTATTCTAAAACCTCAGTTTCCAAATGTGAAGTTTCTCCTGATCGGTAGCCCCTTCCCTGGAAACGAGGTGCATCTGACGCGCTTACAGGAACTAATTGCAAAGTTAAACGTTGACGATTGCGTGGTCTATACAGGAGATGCCGATGACATAAAGGCGGCCTATTCGGCTCTCGATATATCGGTTATGGCATCCGCTTTGCCCGAACCGTTGGGTGGAGTCACTATCGAATCAATGGCCTTTGAGGTTCCGGTTATCGGTACCAATATCGGCGGTACGATTGAAATTATTGAAGATGAAGTCTCCGGGATATTGATACCTCCACGTGATCCTGCCGCGATGGCGAATGCGATTGCCCGTTTATTGGAAGATGATGAGTTGCGGCGCCGTATGGGAATTGCTGGCCGAAAACGATTTGAAGAAAAGTTTGAATTTAAGCCATACTATAAAAAGATTCTCAAACTATACGAAGAGGTTTGTTCATGAAGGTATTAGTTACGGGGGCATCTGGCTTTATTGGGACTAATTTTGTCGAGTATTACAGCAAGCTTGATTGCGAATTGCTGAACTTGGATATCCAGTCGCCGATGGATCCGAAACATCAGATGTTTTGGAAGCAGGTTGACATCATGGAGCCGGATGCGCTGACTTCAGCGTTTAATGAGTTTCAGCCAACTCATGTCATTCATATGGCTGCACGGGCGGAGTGCGATGAAAATACGACGGTTGAGGAAGGATATTCAGTAAATACGGTTGGAACTCAGAACGTATTGAATG
Organism: uncultured bacterium; assembly: GCA_965372395.1. GTDB lineage: Bacteria > Verrucomicrobiota > Kiritimatiellia > Kiritimatiellales > Pontiellaceae > Pontiella. The sequence goes on along the minus strand of CBDVCB010000017.1, from coordinate 27,542 downwards.
CCATCAAGGCAACGTCATCTGTTGAGCGGGTGATTATTGTTTCGACGCAATATGTTTCCGGCCCAAGCCGACTTCCGGAAAACGACGAAGACTATTTCCCGCATACGGTGTATGGGCAGAGCAAAGTGATCACTGAGCAATTGACTCGTGAGGCTGATCTTTCCTGTACATGGACCTTCGTGCGGCCCACGAATATCTGGGGCCCCTGGCATGAAAGATATAAACGGGAAGCTTGGCGTGTAATTAACAAAGGAATGTATCTTCATCCCGGGGGGAAGCCTGTCGTGCGTTCTTATGGTTACGTAGGAAATATTGTTTGGCAGATGGAGCAGATCTTTAACGCACCGAAAGAAATTATAGACAAGCAGGTTTTCTATATAGGTGATCGACCGATTGATATCTACAAATGGGTTGATGGATTCTCTATGGCTTTGCGGGGGAAACATGTATTCCGAGTTCCACGCATTCTGTTGCATGCCATCGGCATTATGGGAGATGTTCTGGCTAAAGTGGGTAAAGAGTTCCCGCTTACCGTATCTCGTTACAAAAATATGACCTCTGATTATCTCACGCCAATGGATAAAACGTTTGAGACTTTTGGTGAACCGCCATATTCACTCGAAGAGGGGATAGATCATACGATCAGATGGCTTAAAAATAGTGGTTGGGAGTAAGTTAAATGCGTATTCTGATGCTCCATAATTTTTACCGACATCGGGGTGGCGAGGGCGTGTCGTTTGCTGTGGAGGCGGAGGCGTTGCGCAGTCTAGGCCATGAAGTAGATACCTTTTCGATGGATAATGCAGTTGATTTGGGAGCATCAAATAAGATCCGGACTGCCCTGAATGCGGTTTGGTCTAGAGAAAGTTACGATATGGTTCGTTCGCTGCTCGAAAAGAAATCCTATGACATCCTGCATGTGCAGAATTTTTTTCCGCTGTTATCGCCTTCGGTTTATGATGCCGCAAAATCATGCGGAGTCCCGGTGGTGCAGGCATTACGCAACTATCGCTTGTTCTGCATGCAGACGGGTTTATTTCGCGATGGAAAGATCTGTGAAAACTGCTCTGGAGGAAAGCACTCGTGGGCGGGTATTCGCCATCGTTGCTACCGCGGAAGTCTCGGGGCGTCATTGACATTGGGTGCCATGATTGAATTCCATCGGGCAAGACAAACCTGGGCTAAGCGGGTGGATGCTTTTATTGCGGTGTCCGACTGTGTGAAACAAAAGTATGTTTCCAATGGTTGGAAGTCTGATCAGATTCGGGTGAAACACAATACCGTCTCACCAGCTCCAGACCCTGGAAATGGGGAACAGGGCTTCTTTGTCGTCGTCGGTCGCTTATCGGAGGATAAAGGATTGCTGGTTCTGCTGGATGCTTGGGATCTTCTGATGAAGAAGTGCGCTCAAGGAGACGCGCCTCTTCTGAAAATCATCGGGGACGGTCCTCTGGAGCAAAATCTGCGGAAGGAGGTTGTTCGCCGAGGGTTATCCGATGCGGTGGAGGTTGCTGGCAGACTTTCGCTGGAGGAAACGTATTCAGAGCTGGGCCTTGCTTTGGCCTCAATTCAGCCGTCGGTCCGATTCGAACCCTGCAGTCGTACCATTGCGGAATCGTATGCCAAGGGTACGCCAGTGATTGCTGCTAAAATCGGAGGAGCAGCAGAATTGGTGGACGAGGGTGTCAGCGGATTTTATTTCGAACCGGGTGATGCCTCGGCCTTGGCGGAGATGATTTTGAGACTATCGAATGATCCCGGAATCGCCTTGGCCATGCGCGCTGCGACCCGCACGTTTTTTGATCAAAATTTTTCCCCGCAAAAGAACGCGGAACAGCTGGCCGCGATCTACCAGGATGTTATCCAACAATTTGCTCACTGATCTATGAAGAATCACTTTCTCACCCTTTTGTTGGAAATCAGCGGAACCATGCGCCGGAAACGAATGCAGCGGTTCCATGAGCATTTTAATCTGACTCCTGAAAGCCGGATTCTTGATGTGGGCGGTTCCGGCGACTGGGATTGGAAAGCATTTGGAATTGAGGCCCGCATCACGGTGATCAATCTGAATCCCCCTCCCGAAAGATGCGCTGGCACCTATGTTCAGGGCAGTGCTTGTGATATGCATATGTTCGCCGATGACGAATTCGATCTGGTATTTTCAAACAGTGTGATTGAGCATCTTTTCAGTCGTGAAGACCAGCAACGGATGGCGGGTGAGATTCTCCGGGTAGGAAAAGCATTCTGGGTTCAGACGCCGAATCGTCATTTTCCGCTGGAGCTACATTTGTGTTTTCCTTTTTTTCAATATTTCCCACTGAAGATAAAGTTATTTATAGCCAGATACTGGCCTTTTTCATTCCAGAAAATGCGGGGAAAGAGTGCTGAGTATGATGCGCAGGCCATTTTGTTAAACAAGAGCGAACTGATGTCGTTGTTCCCAAATTCAAAACTGATCTGTGAGCGTTTCTTGGGATTAACTAAGAGTTTGATTGTGACCGGGGAAGATCATGGGTAAGTGGATTGTTAAATGGGGTAAATGGTTGTTTCCAATCATTGGAACGGTTCTTCTTTTTGCATGTGTTCATGTATTGCAGAAATTTGGGGGATTAGCTTTGCCGACCTGGAGTAAGGGGGCATTGGCGGTTGCTTTAGGAGTAACTTTGCTGGGGTACATTCTGCTGCTGAATGTGCTGAACCGGATCGGCGGATGGGCCGTGATTCTCGTGGCAACCATTATCCTTGCCGGAACCCTTCTTCCAAAAGATACGGTTAGGGACTATCCCCAAAAAGCCTCAACCTCGGTCTCGAAGGATTTTGATGATGCATGGAAGGCGGTTTATGGGAAAAATATTTTTAAGGAGTTCAGCCTGCATAAAAAGCTGATGCAATATGCCGAAAGCCTTTCCCGATTTGATATTCACCGAGCAGGTCAGGTGGGTCTGTTTGCGGTGTTTGGAATAGCCATGGGAATCTGTTTTCTCTTTACGATCGATCCGTCGAATAAATTGGATTATTGGGGACGGTGTCTCCTTTTGTTGTTTTGTGGGTTGGTATGGGCACTTCAAACGGAGCTTCTACAGGTTTTGTCGCCGACGCGCGAGGTGACGTTTGTGGGTTTTCTTGAAAGCTTGATTGGGACGGGGCTTGGGATTGGCCTGTTTGCCTTGTTCAATGTGCTCTATGTCAGCCGCAAAAAGGCGCTTGAAGATCGTCGGTTCAATGTGCTTGGGGTAGGTATCGATGCAGTGAATATGGAGGACTGCCTTGAATTGTTTCAGGAAATTATTCAAGGAACGCCGAATCATGAACAGGGAATTTCAAATGACGAAGGGGACGCGTCGCAGACCCACAAATCAGAAATCGGAAATCGGAAATCAAAAATACTCCATCTCTCCTCCGGACTCCATACCCGCCTCCCTGCCATGACTACGGCGATGGGTGTTGCGGGCATTGTCGAGTCGCGCCGCCACCAGAGGCTGCAGCGCATCTTGAACGAGTCGGTTCTCAACACGCCAGATGGCATGCCGCTGGTCTGGCTGGGCAAGCTGTTTGGCCAGCGCCAGATCGAACGCGTCTACGGCCCCGACCTGTTGCGTGATGCGTGCGCCTACGGCGAAGACAAAGGTTGGCGTCATTATTTCTGGGGTGCGGCACCGGGCATTGTGGAAAAGTTGCAAGGGGTGCTGGAAGAAAAGCATCCGAAGATTGAAATTTCAGGCATTTGCTGTCCGCCGTTTCGCCCGTTGACTCGGGAGGAGGAGGATAAACTGGTGGAGGAGGTGAACGTCTCCAATACGGATATTTTCTGGATTGGCATTAGCACACCGAAGCAACTCTATTTCATGGATCACATCCGCGACCGGCTGGATTGCAAAATTATCTGCCCGGTGGGCTATGCCTTCGATGTGAATGCAGGGGTGGAAAAGGATGCACCCGACTGGATCAAGTATTCCGGTCTCCAATGGCTACACCGAGGGATCAAGCAGCCGCGCCTATGGAAGCGGTATCTCCCCGACAACCCCCTATTTGTTCTGAAGTGCTTTGCCCAGATTCTGCGCTTTAAGAAATTTCCCATGTTTGAACACGAGCGCCCCATCGAACCGTACATGGATACGGAGGGCTATCCACGCTTTCCGGTCGGGGTGGTGTCGCTCTCGGCCATGACGTTGCAAAGTGCTCGCGACCGGGTGGCCAACTGGGTCGAGACCGGCCAGCAACGTTATGTGAATATCTGCACGGCCGACACCGTGGTGCAGTGCTACGACCGCCCGGACATGGCCAGGATCGTGATGAATGCCGGCATGGCGACCACCGACGGCATGCCGCTGGTATGGATGGCCAAGCACTTTGGATTCAGGGAGTCCTCCCGGGTCTATGGTCCCGACCTCATGCTGGAGCTCTGCCGACTGAGCGAGGAAAAGGGATATTCCCATTATTTCTATGGAGCCACCGACGAAGTGCTTGAACAACTCCGAACCAACCTGCTGGGAAAATTCCCGAAGCTAAAAATCGCAGGCATGTATTCCCCGCCGTTCCGCCCCTTGAGCGATGAGGAAAAGGATGAGGTCTCGGCCAGGATCAATGAAGCCAAGCCGGACATGGTCTGGTGCGGATTGGGCACGCCGAAGCAGGACTATTGGGTGGCCGAGTTCCGTCCCCGCCTAGAGGCCGCCGCCATCCTTGCGGTTGGCGCGGCCTTTAATTTCCATGCCGGGCACGTGCGGCAGGCTCCGCGCTGGATGATGAAAAACGGGTTGGAATGGCTCTTCCGACTTTTGGTTGAGCCTAAGCGTCTATGGAGACGCTACATTATCGGCAATCCGCGGTTTGTTTTCCAGACCTTTAAGCAAGTGATCCGAGCACGGCGCATTCGCAAGCGGATGAATGCTGCTCAATAAGGGCGTTCATCTTTGCGGTTTCGCCATGGGTGTAGCGGAGTGAAGAGAGAAATTTGAAAGATGAAAGATGAAAGATGTCAGAGGGCGTGGAGCTGCGATCCACTTGTCCCGCCATAGCCTCTTTGGCGACGGGGGATGATCGCGGAAGACGTTTAACGACTTGAACCTTGAACGAATTGAACGGGTGTGAGGGCGTGTTTTAGTTGAGGAGTGCAGGCTTGAGGGATAATCCTGTTCGTGGTAGAGATTCAAGGAACAAGGATTAAACCCAGTTTCCAGAAACAGGAGAGCAGGATGACTACCGCCGAAATAGACCATGTGCTGATGCTACCGGTTGAACAGCGAATTTTACTTGTGGAGGATGTGTGGGATTCCATCCGCCCTCAGTCCAAACGGATCCCGGTGCCGGAGAGTCACAAGCAGGAATTGGATCGAAGGTTTGAAAAATACAAGCACGATTCGTCTGCATTACTTGATGATCAGCAACTCCGAAAGGCGTTGGGTTCACGGGGATAGGGGAGTTGCTGGTGTTTGGTTTTGTGCATTTATGGTTGATCGATCAACCGATTGCGAGTAGGCAGGAGAGATGACTTTAATCCAGAAAAACAAGCTGAATGCGGTATTCTGTGGATTCCCTGAAATCGAGCTGGTTTATCTGTATGGGTCCCATGCGTCGGGGTTGCAGAGGCCGGACAGCGATTTGGATTTAGCCATTTCGGCTCCGTTGGCGGATTTTCCCGAATTGAAACTGGATTTACTGGGTTTGTTGGCTCTTCAGAAGACTGAAAATGTGGATGTGGCTTTCTTCCAGCAGAGTACTCCTTTGTTGCGTTTCCAGATGGTGCGGTGCAACCGGCTCCTTTATTGTCGCCCGGATGTGGATGCCGGAACCCTGTTTTCGCGATGTCTGAACGAGTATTTTGACTTGGAACCGACGTTGCGTGTTCAGCGTTACGCCTACAAAGAAAGGATACTCCATGGTTGATGCAAATATTTTGATGGCACGCTTGTCGAAGCTGGAGGAATACGTAGGGATTCTCGTAGGTTTGCAGCGCTACACACAGGAGGAATTCCTAGCCAGTCCCGAAAGGTATGGGAGTGCGGAGCGGTTTCTCCAGCTTGCTATTGAATGCGTGAATGACATGGGTAGCCACATTGTGGCGGATGAGTCGCTCGGGGCGGTGGACTGGAAAACGGATATTCCCGCTCGGCTTCTTGAGCATGGTTTCATCGGGCAGGATTTAAACGACGAATGGGTCAAAATGATCGGATTTCGCAATGCCTTGGTTCATGACTATGTCGATGTGGATCGAAAAATTGTTTTCCGGGTGCTGCAATCAAAACTTATTATTTTCGAAGAGATCAAGCGTGCGATGTGTAGATGGCTATAGTGTGCATTTGTGCAAGGGGAGCGTAGCTGCGATCCACCTGTCTTGAGTTTATCGAAGGATGATCGCGGAGGTCGGCTTCCAGCTCGGAGAGAGGACAGCAGTCAGAGGACAAAGCACCAAGAACAAAGCACTAAGGACGTTCAGACTCGACGAGGTCGCCTTCGACATACTGGTGGATCATCGAGGAGATCAGGGTTTGATAGGGAAGGCCCTTTTCTAGTGCTTTCTTTTGGATGCCTTTTAGATCGTGGTCATAGAGACGAATGGTAACCCGGCGGTCTTTCCGCAAGGTATTGCGAGCCAAGGCCTTTATTTCCTCGATCTCTTTTTTGGATGGGGTTCGCAGATTCATGGACTCATGTTCGTAGCTTTCGAGAAGCTCCTTTTCTGCTGGGTCAATCTTGGTTTTCATCGGATTCGCTCCTGTATTCGCGAGTTGCTTTTCGGCTGGGTATAATCGTTTTTAAAAAGACACAATCCTTTTCGGTTACGTATGGCACGAGGTAGATGTATTCGTCTATGTTTACGAAATAGATGTTTTGGTCTGGGTATTTTTTTGGGTTGGGGTGCTGCGCCACCTTCCAAATAGCCCCTTCGGACAGATGAAAAATAACCTGCTCGAAAGAGACACCTCGCTCTCGTTTTAATTGCTCGTTCTTTTCCGGATTCCATTCGTAGCGCATGGGTGGGTTTGTACATGGATTGTGTGTACGGTGTCAAGGGCGATGAGCTCTTGCTATTCCATGAAGTGTGGGTGTAGCTGCGATCCATGATCGCGGTTAGAGGGGTATCACTTGATGGTGGAGAAACCATGAATCGTATCGGTATTTGTTCAGGTAGGAAAATAGGATGGCTGATGGTCTTGCTTCTATTGGGGGTCTATGTCTTGACGGCACCCGAAAATCACACCGAGGCCGAGGATGCATATCAGTTTGCCAAAGTGGTGGAGCAGGGGAGTTTCGCCGACCAGGCCGGGGTGAACCGGGTGTTGGCGCTTCCTGTGTTTGGAGCCGCCTATCATGCGGCGCGGGCCATGGGCTATTCCGGCCGTGCCTTCCCCTTTATGATACTCATCAACCGCCTGCTGGCGGTTGCCTGTCTTTTTCTCTTTTACCATTTGCTTTGGGGAACGTACCGCGGGCGTCTCGCCTGCCCTCCGCCAGCCACCAACCATCAACTAGCAACTACTCTCCTCCTCGCCTTTTCCTACGGTTTCTGGCGCTATGCCAACGAGGCGGAGACGTATATTCTTGCAAGTGTTTTGGTGCTTGGTGCTTGGTGCCTAGTGGCTAAAGGAAAATGGCTGTTGGCTGTTGGCTGTTCTGCTGTCGGAATTTTGGTCCATCTACTGAACCTGATTCCGTTATTGCTGATCATCCCGCTCTACTATCTGCTTTCCAAGGAATGGAAGAAGGCGTTTGCCCACGGAGGGATTGTGGGCTTGCTGGTGTTGGTTGGCTATTCGATTTGTTCCCCGTATTTGGATTGGGGCGAGTTGGGGGCACAGCATCATTCGGCGGAGGCCGGGATGGGACTTGGGAATTTCCTGCGGGGCGGAATCGCCTTTGGCCAGTGTTTGGTTTCGGGGAACTTCCTGTTTGGTTTCGAGGGATTCCGCGAGCTGCTCGTGAAGCTTTTTCCGTCGCGCATGCTGGGCGAGGAGTTCTACATGGCCGCGCACATGCCGGCATGGATCAAATGGGCGGGGGTTGCGACCTTCATCGCGCTTGGAGCATGGTGCATGGTGCTTGGGGTGTTTGCCGGAAGAAGGTTTGTGCGCGGCAAAGCCGCTTCGGGGTGCGGTGGCATGACACCGCTTTGGATCGCCTCACTGGTTTGGATGCTCCTCCATGCCTTGGCTGTCCTTCGCACAGAGTCGGGCAGCCCGGAACTGTGGATCATGGCCCTTATTCCTTTCTGGTTTGTCGTTGCCCCTCTGTTGAACCGGCGGTTTGCGACGGTTTTGGTTGTAGCATTGTTTGTGCACAACCTGGTTGCCGGCCTGTTGCCGGTCATGCCGAAAGAGACCGACTACCATGCCGCCAAGGGACGGTGGCTGGTGGAAAACAGCACGGCGGACGATCTGGTTCTGACGAGCTACGAGCCGGTCATGATTTTCTATCTCGACTATTTTGCGGCGGCGAAAACCGTCAATAGCGGCTCGGCCAGTCTGGAGGAGATTCAGCGAGGGCTTGAATCGCGCCACGGAGAGGCCTACGCTCTTTCCACCTTCTTCCACCCTCTGGAATCGATGGAAGTGCGCAGTCCGGTGCTGTACGAGCAGATGCAGTCGACGGGTGACTCGCTCCGTCCGGAGTTTGGAAAGATTGTGGAGAATGAATTCGGCGGCATCTATTGCCTTCGGCGGGAATGAGTGCGGTGTCATGACACCGCTTTCGATTTCAACGCCTTGAACTTTTGACGACTTTTAACGGAGAGGTTTTATATGAGTAAGGTTTTGGTTACCGGTGGGTGCGGGTTTGTGGGGCGCCATTTGATTCAGCGGCTCCTGCCCGAAGGGCACGAGGTGCATTGCGTGGATGTGATGGAGCCGCTGAGCGGGGCGATCGACCCTGGGGAATGGCCGCTTTTCCATCCGTTGGAATATGACGACTTCCATTTTTATTCCGAGGATTGCCGCGCGTGGTTCAAGCGGGTGCAGGATACTGATTTCGACTATGCCTTCCACCTTGCGGCGATGGTGGGCGGACGCGCGATGATCGAAAACAATCCGCTGGCGGTGGCCGACGATCTTTCGATCGATGCGGAATATTGGCAGTGGGCGGTGAAGGCCAATCCTGCAAAAACCATTGTCTTTAGTTCGAGCGCGGCCTATCCGATCCATCTCCAGCGCCCCGACCACTATCTGCTGCTCAAGGAGGATATGATCTCTTTCGACGAGGGGCTGGGCATGCCGGATCTGACCTATGGCTGGGCCAAGCTCACCCATGAATACTGCGCCCGGCTGGCCTATGAAAAACACGGGCTGAAGTCCGTGACCTATCGCCCCTTCTCGGGCTACGGCGAGGACCAGGACGATACCTATCCATTTCCCAGTATCTGCAAGCGTGTGCTGGCCAACCGGGGGGCGTCGGAAATCGGCGTGTGGGGCAGCGGGCGCCAAATGCGCGATTTTATCCACATCGATGATTGCATTGAAGGGGTGCTTTGCACCATGGGCAAGGTGGACGATGGTTCGGCGATCAACCTTTCCACCGGCATCTTTACCAGTTTTATCGAGTTTGTTCAGACCGCCGCCGATGTGCTCGGTTTCCAGCCGGAGGTGAAGGGAACCTCCAATACGCCGGAGGGTGTGTTTGCCCGGGGCGGGGATACGACGCTCCAGCAGGAGTTGGGCTTCCTCCATGATCTTTCCTTCCGGGATGGAATCAAGCGGGCGCTGGATTATTTTGAAGCTAACCGGTAGGGGTGGATGGGACGCGTTCATTGGGATTGGGGCTGGCAAACGAAACTGGCTGCAGGCATACTTTCCCCGTTTTAGCCGAGGTGGTGTTTGAGAAGAGACATAATCAATATTGATGCCGGGATTGGGGTTCCCGGTTTTTCTGGCCGGTTTGCGCTGAATGTGCTGGCGATCATGGCGGTCGATGCCTTGATGATGGCGGCTTCGTTGTGTGTTGCCAACTACCTGTTGCAGCTGGTCAACGACATTCCGTTTTCCATCCGCAACGGGTTTCTGATTGTTCCGGCTTGGACCGTGGTTTCCGCCATTGCCCGGTTGCTTCCGGGCTGGGGTATCGGATCGGTGGAGGAGCTTCGGCGGATTCAGGGTGCCTTGCTTGTTCTTTTCATGTTTGCATTGGTGGTCTCCTATTTCTCCAAGATAAACCTGGCAACCAGCCGTATTGTCTTTCTATTCACCTATCTATTGAGCACGGTTTTAATTCCGTTTGGCCGGGTTTCTGCGCGCGGCATTATTATCCGCATGGAGCGCTGGGGTGTGCCGGTCTCGATCTACGGCGACATTCGTTCGGTGGAAATCGTAGAGAAGGCTTTATGGGCGGAAAGAGGCCTGGGTTATATCCCGGCCGCCATTTTTACCGACGATGCCCCGCAGGGAACCATTGTCAATGGGGTGTCCGTGCTGGGCCATCTGCGCAACACGACCTACCGTACGCCGGTGGCGATTGTGGCGCTGGGCGAGGCTTCACGCCATAAGTTGGTCGATGCGCTCGATGGACCGTTGGAAACCTACCGCCGGGTCATCCTTATTCCAGATCTGACGGATGCCCCCTCGCTGTGGGTGGTGCCTCGCGACCTTCAAGGCATCCTTGGCCTAGAGATTACCAAAAACCTGCTCAACCCTTTTTCCCGTATTTTTAAGCGCTTGGCCGACTTGGCCTTGGTGGCCTCCACTGCGGTGCTCTGGGTTCCGCTTATGCTCCTTCTCTATGGCCTCATTTGGCTTGAAGATCGCAAAAACCCCATGTTTTTTCAGCCTCGGGTCGGGAAGGGGGGCGGCATGTTCCGCACCGTAAAGTTCCGCACGATGGTTCCCGATGCCGAGCGGGTGTTGCAAAAGGCGCTGAAGGAGGATCCGAAACTGCGCGAGGAGTGGGAAACCCACTACAAGCTGAAGAAGGATCCCCGCATCACCAAGGTCGGCAACATGCTCCGAAAAACTTCCCTCGATGAAATCCCCCAGCTGTTGAATGTGCTTCGCGGCAGCATGTCGCTGGTGGGGCCACGCCCGTTGCCCGCCTATCATTATCAGGAGCTTCCGGAGCGGGTGCGCTTCCTGCGCGACAAGGTACAACCCGGAATCACCGGCCTTTGGCAAGTCTCGGGCCGGAGCGAGGCAGGCACCGCAGGCATGGAAAAGTGGGATCCCTACTATGTGCGCAACTGGTCGATCTGGCTGGATATCGTGATCATGGCACGAACCTTCAAGACCGTGGTTTTTGCCAAAGGTGCCTACTAGTGTTATGAAATTAAAAGACAGATTGGAAGTGGGTGTGCCGCTGGATATGAATGGACGCCGCTTTCCCTTTGCGGGAATACTGGTGGCGATCGCCTTTGTTGCCATTCTGTTCTACGGGGTGGTGGGGGCGGATAAATTCCTGTTGCTCTCTCCGCTGGTGGTTCTCGGCTATGTGTGCCTTGCGGTGTGGATGGCGCTGGCGGCCTGCTCGAAGCATCGCGTCTCCGTTGCCCCTCCGGGCTTCTACCTGTTGTTGCTGTTCACGGCCTACGGCATCTCGATTAGCGCGGGTTCCTCCATCCCCTACGAAGCGAAGATCCGGATGCTGGGGATCGGGTTGTTTGTCGGGGCATACTATCTGTGGGGCAACTCGCTCGCCTTGTTCCGCCGGAGCCGCGCCGTGTTGGGCTGGGTGATATTGTTGGCCTTGGCGGGGTGCCTCTATGGCCTCGTCAATTTTTTCAAACAGCCGGACATGGTGCTTTGGGTCGAACGCTATGCACCCTACACGGGGCGCTTGGCCTCGACCTATATTTGCCCCAACCACTTTGCCCATCTGTTGCAGATGCTGCTGCCTTTCTGCCTGGTGCTTGTGCTGATTCCCAAGGCGGGGTGGTTTCTTCGCATACTCTCAGGCTATGGTTTTCTGATGTTTCTTCCGGCCCTTTTCCTGACGGAATCGCGCGCGGGCTGGTTAGGCAGCATGGCCGCGGTTGGGGTGACGGGTTGCCTGCTTGCCCTTCGGAAAAACAAGAAGTTGTTTCTCCTCTTGGTCATCCTCGTGCCTTTATGTTCAATCCTCCTGTTGTTTGGCGGTTGGCGTTATTCCGAAACCTTCCAGCGACGCATGCAGCCGGTCGTCACCTTTCTAGAAGGACAGGCCGAGGAAGGGGTGGGTAGCGAGGCGCGCGATTTCCGCCCGCAGACCTGGATGGATACGATTGATATGATTAAGGAAAAGTCGGCAACGGGCTTCGGGCCGGCCAGCTACCGCTATGTATTTCCTGAACATCGCAACCGTTTCAAAGGGCATCGCATTGTAACCGGGCACCCGCACAATGAATATCTTGAAATCGCCTCGGAATATGGGCTGGTCGGGTTCGGATTGTTTGCGCTGGCTTGGGGCTATGGCTTGATCCGGTTGCTGGTCTTTTCCCTGAAGACCCCAAACCAGCACCACGCCTTCATGGCGATGGCGTTTCTGGGAACCGCAGCGGGAACCCTGCTGCACTCCTTCTTCGATTTCCAGATGCACGTCTTCCAGAATGCGCTGGTGTTCAGCCTGCTCGCCGCCATCGCGGCGGGACCCCTCTGCGGACGGCGGCAAGAGGCGATCCTGAAGCAGGACGTGGCCGGGTGGAAAAGGGTGCTGGCGCGGGGAGGCAGGGTGGCCTTGGCCGTTGTGGCGATTGCCGGGTTGCTGCTCTCGATCCAGGCATTCTCTTCGTCGTTTTTCCGCGCGGCGGCGGATCGGTTGGCGGAGGCCAGGCAGCCCGAAAAGGCGAAGCGCCATTATGATCGGGCCATCGGGATCGACTCCTCGAACTGGCGCGCCTACAAGGGGCTGGGGATCGTCCATTACAATGAACGCTACTATTCCTTGGACCGGGATGAAAAAAACCGAATTGCCGCAGTCGAAAGGGCGGTGCTGGAAACGGGCTACCGGTTCAATCCCAAGGATGCCGCACTGGTTGTGGGACTCGGACGGGCTACGATATTTTCGGGGGACGTGGATGCCGGGCTGGAGCTGTTGCAGCAATCGGTAAAACTGCGTCCATTCAACGATAATTATTGGTGGATGCTCGGCGTTGCGCAACGAAAAGCCGGACGTTATGAAGAGGCGCTTGAAACATTCCAATATGCCAGAGGGCTCAATAACTCGGCTTCCATCCGAAAGAATATCCAGTGGCTGGAGAAGCAATTGAAGCCGACCCCGGTGCCTGTGGATCCAGAAAACGAGGTCCAAGGGGATCCGGCTCCGGCGGACGACCCTGCGGGAACCAGCCTGGACGACCTGTACAAAATCATGGAGGGCTTCTGATCCAGCACGGCCTTGCATTCAAAACCGCCCGGTTATGCCGGGCTTTTTTTATGGTTTTGCGGGACGGGTGCGGTAGGCTTCCGCCAATTGGAGAGGTGCGATGGGATTGTTGATTCGGAATGTGCAGTTGGATGGGGATACCACGGATGTATTGATCGAGGGCAACCGCTTCAAGTCGATCGGCAAGGGGCTCAATGCGTCGGTGGAGCAGGTTGTCGATGGGCAGGGGATGGCGATGCTGCCCTCCTTTGTGAACATGCATACGCATGCGGCGATGACGTTGATGCGCGGCTATGCCGACGACCTCGATCTGCATGACTGGCTGGAAAACCATATCTGGCCGCTGGAGGCGAAGCTCGGCGAGGAGGACATCCACCATGGCACGCGTCTCGCCTGCCTGGAAATGATCAAGTCGGGCACGACCTGCTTCAACGACATGTACTGGCATTTCCACGGCACCGCGCGGGCCGTCGAGGAGATGGGGCTGCGGGCGGTGCTTTCGTCGGTATTCATTGATTTTAACGACGAGTCCAAAGCCGCGGAACAACGCGAGCTGACGGTTCGGTTGTTCGGGGAGGCGAAGCAATATTCGGATCGAATCGGCTTTGCGCTGGGACCGCACGCCATCTACACCGTCTCGAAAAAGTCGCTGAAGTGGGCGCGCCAGTTTGCCGGGGAAAACCAAGTTCCTGTTCATATCCATCTGTCGGAAACCCAAAAGGAGGTGGACGACTGTCTTGCGCTCTACGGGTTGCGGCCCATCCAGTGGCTGGAGAAAATAGGCTTCCTCGGACCCCATGTGATCGCCGCCCATGTGGTGCATGTGACGGATGAGGAGATCGGGATACTGGCCCGGAACAACGTCCATGTGGTCCACAACCCCGTATCTAACATGAAGCTGGCGGCGGGGCGTTTCCCGTTCCGGAAGATGGAGGCCAAGGGCGTGGCAATGTCGCTGGGGACGGATGGGTGCTCATCCAACAACAACCTCGACATGATGGAGGAGATGAAAATCGCGGCCTTGCAAGCCAAGCTCCTGCACGACGATCCCACCGTGCTCCCCGCCCGCACCGCCTTCGAAATGGCGACCGTGAACGGCGCCACGGCGCTCGGGCTGGACTGCGGGAAAATTGCCGAAGGCATGCTGGCCGACTGCATGTTGGTGGATCTCTCCAACCATCGCTTGGCTCCGGGATACCGGTTGATCGATGACATCGTCTACAGCGCCGACCGTTCCTGCGTCGATACGGTCATCTGCGACGGGCGCATCCTGATGCAGGGCGGACAGGTGGAGGGGGAGGAGGCGATTGTGGCCGAAGCGCGGAAATATGCCAAACGTTTCCAAACGTTGGAAATGACTTGAACAAGAGGGTGCGGTTTCGCGATATTAAACGACTATGGATCACCAGAACGGCATCATAAGAAGCAGGGCGTATGTCCGGGCGGGTTTCGTCGGAAATCCGTCGGATGGCTATCACGGCAAAACCATCTCTTTTACATTTAGCAATTTCCATGCGGAAACGGTGATGTACGAAGCACCGTATATCGAGTTGCTTCCCAGCCGCCGCGACCGCACGATCTACAGCGACTTGGATGCCTTTGAGCAAAATATTCGGGAGTGCGGATACTATGGAGGCACCCGCCTGCTGCAGGCCTCCCTCAAGCGGTTCCATGAATATTGCAAGGCGGCCGGGATCGATGTCGGGGGCAGGGGCTTTTCGATGCGCTACTTTTCCAACATTCCGCACCATGTCGGCATGGCGGGGTCGAGTGCCATCATCACGGCTTGTTTCCGCGGGTTGATGGCGTTCTACGGCGTGGATATTCCGAAACCGGAACTTGCAAACATTATTCTTGCCGTGGAATCCGAGGAGTTGGGGCTCGGTGCCGGCCTGCAGGATCGCGTGGCGCAGGTATACCAAGGGCTTACCTACATGGATTTCAACACGGACACCATGGACGCGCAAGGGTATGGCGATTATGTGCCGATGGATCCCGCGCTGCTTCCGAAGGTCTACATTGCCTACAAGCGCGAGCTGAGCGAGGGCTCCGAGGTTTTCCACAACGATATCCGCGCCCGCTACAACATGGGGGAGCAGGCCGTTGTCGAGGCCATGCGGAGCTGGGCAGACCTGGCCGATCAGGTTCGCGATGCCTTGGTGGCGGGGCGTCCGGACGACATCGGCCCGCTGCTCGACGCAAACTTCGACCTGCGGCGCAGCCTGTATCGAATCCATCCCGACAACATTGCCATGGTCGAGACCGCCCGCTCCGTCGGCGCGAGCGCAAAGTTTACCGGATCCGGCGGGGCGATTGTCGGAACGTATGCCGACGATGAAATGTTTGCCCGCCTGGGACCCGTTTTGGCCCCGATGGGCATTACCATGTTTAAACCCAATATCATCTGAACCCGAGGAACCCCATGATTCGCAAAGCCGTTATTCCCGCCGCAGGTTTTGGCAGCCGCTTCCTGCCCCTGACCAAGGCCCAGCCCAAGGAGATGCTGCCGATTGTCGACACGCCCACCATCCAGCTCGTGGTTGAAGAGGCGGTCGAGTCGGGAATTACCGATATCCTGATGGTGATCGGCAAGTCGAAGCGAGCCATCGAGGAGCATTTCGATCGCAACTTCGAACTGGAGCAGGAGCTGGCCGAGAAGGGAAAAACCGATTTGCTGGAGCAGGTGCGGCGCATTTCCAGCATGGCGAACATCCATTTTGTTTGGCAGAAGGAGTTGAATGGCTTGGGCGACGCCGTCGCCTACGCGAGAAACCACGTGGGCAGCGAGCCGTTCGCCTTGTTGCTAGGCGACACCATATTGGAGTCGCATTCGGGGATTCCGGTTACGAAGCAACTGATGGATTTGTCGGAAAAACACCAAGGTTCCATGGTGGCGCTGGAGGAGGTTCCGTCCGAAAAGGTGAACCGGTATGGAATCATGGACGGCGTGGAGGTGGACGATGGCGTGTTCCGCGTGCGGGACTTTGTGGAAAAACCCCAACCCAGCGAGGCACCCTCCAACCTGGCCTTTGCCGGGCGCTATATCTTCATGCCCGACATTTTCGACTTCCTGGTCCAGACCGGGCGGGGAAAGAACAACGAAATCCAGCTGACCGACGCCATGCGCACCATGGCCCAAAGCCGCCCCATGTTCGGTGCGCGGGTTGACGGGAAACGGCACGATATCGGAAACAAGCTCGACTTTATCAAAACCAACATCCACTACGCCCTGAAGCATCCGGAAATGAAGGAACCCTTGGCGGAGTACCTCAAGGAGTTGGTGGAAAAAAGATTCCAATGATTGGAAACCCAAGGGAGGGGAAGATTCCCAATCATTGGAACCAGTGGGAAAGTGGTTTTAAAGGAAGGATACGACCAGCATCAACCCCATCATGGTAATCCCTGCCAAGGCCATCGAAACTTCCACTGCGACTATTGACCGTGTCTTCATCGTTTTTTCCTCTTCCATGGGTGATGTTTAGCACAGTCCATGCCAAGCGTCGGTGGTGCATCCAAAACGAGTCAATTAAACTCCAGCATATTTATGAAACAGGATTTTAGGTTTTGGAAACCCCATGACCCATCCGTCGACTAATCGAGCCTTATATTCTCATAAACGAGAAAATAGAGGCCGTATTTGTGGATTTTTCGCCATTGGAAAGAGTTGAAATTGGGTTGAATCGCATCGAAATGCCTTTAAACTCCCGGCGAACAACAGAGGGTTATGCCTATGTGCGCGAAATCGTTCAAGAAGGACAAACGCCCGTATTCGTCGATTGTTGTGGAGGGGTATGAGCGCGCGCCCAGCCGGGCCATGCTGCGGGCCGTGGGATTCAAGGATGCCGATTTCAAGAAACCCCAGATCGGCATTGCTTCGACTTGGAGCATGGTCACCCCCTGCAACATGCACATCGACCGGCTGGCCAAGGAGGCCGAAAAGGGGGTCGAGGTTGCGGGCGGGAAGGCGGTTCTTTTCAATACCATCACCATTTCGGATGGAATTTCAATGGGCACCGAGGGCATGAAGTATTCCCTCGTCTCGCGCGAAGTCATTGCCGACTCCATCGAAACCGTGGTCGGATGCGAGGGCTTCGATGGGGTGGTGGCCTTCGGCGGATGCGATAAAAACATGCCAGGCTGCCTGATGGCCTTGGCGCGGCTGGACCGTCCGGCGGTATTCGTTTATGGCGGAACCATTCTGCCGGGATGCTATTGCGGAAAGGATATTGACATTGTCTCCGTATTCGAAGCCGTTGGGCAATTTGCCAGCGGCGAAATCAATGTCCAGACCCTGACGGAAATCGAACGGACGGCCATTCCCGGCGAGGGCTCCTGCGGCGGCATGTATACGGCAAACACCATGGCCTCGGCCATTGAAGCCATGGGCATGAGCTTGCCGAACAGCTCGTCGCGCGTGGCGGCCTCGAAGGAAAAAAAAGAGGAAAGCCATGGCGCTGGCCGCGCCGTTATGAAGTTGATTGAAAAGGGAATCAAACCCTCCGATATCATGACGCGCGCGGCTTTCCTCAATGCCGTCACCGTGGTTACCGCACTGGGCGGATCGACCAACGCGGTGCTGCATTTGCTGGCCATGGCGCGTGCGGCAAAGGTGCGCCTGACGCTGAACGACTTTACAACCATCGGGAAAAAGACCCCCGTCTTGGCCGATCTCAAACCGAGCGGAAAATATGTGATGGCCGATCTAGCAGCTATTGGCGGCGTTGCGCCCCTCATGGTCCGCCTGCTCAAGGAGGGGCTGATCGATGGCGACTGCATGACCGTGACCGGCTACACGCTGAAGCAAAACCTCGCCCGCACAAAACCCTACCCAAGGAAGCAGCAGATCATCCGGTCATTCAGCCGCCCGGTCAAAAAAGAGGGGCATTTGGTGATTCTCAAGGGCAACCTTTCCCCGGACGGGGCGGTCGCCAAGATTTCCGGCAAGGAAGGGTTGGAATTTTCAGGGAAGGCCATGGTTTTTAATTCCGAAGAGCAGGCAACGAAGAAGATTCTTGATGGCTCGGTCAGGGCGGGGCATGTGGTCGTAATCCGCTACGAAGGACCGAAAGGCGGTCCCGGCATGCGTGAAATGCTGGCACCCACCTCCGCGATCATGGGACGGGGGTTGGGCGCAGATGTGGCGCTTATAACCGACGGCCGTTTTTCTGGCGGAAGCCATGGTTTCGTGATCGGGCACATCACGCCCGAGGCCTATGCGGGCGGTCCGATCGCCATTGTGAAGAATGGCGATATCATCGCGATCGATGCCCGAAAACGGTCGATCACGCTGAAGTTGTCGAAAACCGAAATCAAGCAACGGTTCGCCAAATGGAACCCGCCGCGGGCGCGCTACAAAACCGGTGTGCTGGCGAAATATGCCAAGCTCGTCGGCCCCGCCTCCGAGGGTGCCGTGACGGGATAGGTTTTATCCGGGCCATTTATTCGCTTTCTTCATTCCCCGCCATCGCCTACCTTCTGCCGAAAGGAGATCCCGAATGAAAGTTGAAGTTTTTGCACTGTGCGATGCCGCGACGGATAGCCGCGGAAAGCTGAATATCCTCGGAACATTCGACCAGATCTATGCGGCTAGAATGCCGGTGGTCCATCCCGCTTGCGCCATTGCGATTCGGATGCGCTTCGATAAAATGGAAGAGGGGGTACACAAGGTGAACCTGCAACTGGTCAACCCCGACGGTCGCCCGGTCCTCCCGCCCATGGATGGCGAGGTGCATCCGCGCATGGCGGACGATGTGGATTCCGTCGCCGTTAACCTAATTCTCAATTTCCAGCATGTGAAATTCGAATCCTTTGCCGACTATCAAATCAACCTGGCCATCGACGACCAGACAATCGCCTCGCTGCCGTTGCGCGTCCGCGAACTCCCGCAGCAGCACATGGCCTAGAACGAAACAAGCTGAAACGGCCTCCGGCACCCGCAGGCACGCATCGATCGATGCGTGCCTTCTACATTTCCATGTAGAAAACAGGGGCGTCATGCAATAAATTTTCGCGCCGTCCGTTTTTCCCATCGAGCGATTCATATTAACCCACGGAGGTATCGCATGAAGGCAAAGACATGGAGACTGGCAGGATTGGTCATGGCGCTGATGGGTGCAACGACGATGGCCAATGCCGGCCAAGGGCAACGCGGAGGTGCCAGCGACGGACAGGGCCATGGGAAGGAAGGCAAGAAAGGGCCGGCCGGACGTCCCAGCCGCGAGGAAATGCTGAAGAAGTATGACAAGGACGGCGATGGCGAGCTGAACGAACAAGAGCGTGCCGCACGGCGTGCGGACATGGAAAAACGCCGGGGTAAACGTGGTGGCGAGCGCCCCAGCCGCGAGGAAATGCTGGAGAAATTCGACACGGATGGCGATGGCGAGCTGAATGAAGCGGAGCGCAAGGCCATGCGCAAAGCCTTCAAATCCCGCCAGCGTGAACGCGAACAGCAGGGTGAATAGATCGGCAATTTGAGCTGGGTATCAATGGGATGTCCAGCAACGGCACATGGGTTCTTTCCCCTCCCGTGTGCCGTTTTTTGCGCATGACCGAATGACGTTTTGTCAGCGGATGTGCCTGCGACGGAACTACGTAGATATTCCCCTGTGCAGTCCACCTGCAGCGAAGTGAACGAAATGAAAAACCCCGATCTGCGAAAGCAGACCGGGGCTTGAAAATGGAGCGAGCGAAGAGATTCGAACTCTCGACAACCACCTTGGCAAGGTGGAGCTCTACCACTGAGCTACGCTCGCCTTTTCTCAAAAACGAAGCGCCATTATTCTGAAACGCGTTTTGTTTGCAAGCACAAATAGGTTAAAAATAACCGTGTTGGACTGCGGATGAACGAACCTTGATTTTCCGAGGTCGATAGGGTATAGAATCGCGGTTTGGAAGTGAAATGCACGAGGTATGGGTTATGGACGGCTTAAAAACCAGTAGCACGGTGATTTGGAGCGACCGTTGGCGATTGGGCTCGTTGACGACAAATGAGCTGATGACCATCGGCTTTGTTTCGGTGATCATCGGATTTCTTTTTGTTCTGTTTCATTTGCTGGGCAATACGGTGGAGAATATTGACAGCAAATCAGCGTTTACGTGGATGGTTGCCCGTTGGGGTGATAAGCAATCGTTCGGTGCCGACTATTCGCACGGCTTCCTGATTCCGTTCGTGAGCTTGGCTGTGATTTGGTACAAGCGCGAAGATTTTTTTGCCGCACCAAAGCAGGTTTGCCAAATCGGGTTGTTTGTTGTCATCGCCGCGCTGGCCATGCATTGGATGGGCGCAAAGATGCAGCAGACCCGTATTTCGCTGATGAGTCTGATTCTGCTGATCTGGGGCATCCCGTTCTACTTTTTCGGCTGGAAGGTCGCCAAGCTGTTGATTTTCCCGTGTGCCTATCTGATCTTCTGCGTTCCGCTAAACTTTCTGGATGCGCTTTCGGGACCGTTGCAGCGCATTGCCACCACCATGGGGCACTCGTCCCTTCAAGGGATAGGGATCGAATGCCAGCGGGTGGGGACCATGTTGAGATCGCCTTATTTCGATCTGAACGTCGAGGCGGCGTGTTCCGGTCTGCGATCCTTGTTGGCCATGACGGCGCTCACCGCCGTGTATGCCTATTTTACCCAAAAAACCCTTGTGAAAAAATGGGTGTTGTTTCTCGCTTCCATTCCGATTGCCGTGGCGGGCAATGTGGGCCGTATCATTTCAATTGCGTTGGTCTCCGTCACGAGCGGGCAGAAGTTTGGCACAGGCTTGCACCATGACTGGTCGGGCTATGTGCTTTTTGCGGTGGCCATCAGCTTGATGGTCGGTTTCGGAAAATTGCTTAACGTTAACTACAGGGAACTTTTTACATCATGGAAAAAAGCCTACTTAAGCCATTCCTGAGCATTGTGGTTTTAATGGTGCTCTCTATTTTCGCACTGGCATTCACGGTGGGTGTTGAGCTGGATTTTGTTCCCGGAGTGGCGATGGAGCTTCCGGAAAAGGTTGAGGGGTGGGTCGGCAACGAGCTTCGTTTTTGCCATAACCCGGACGTCTGCGCGAAGGAGTATCACGACGCCTCCTTCTATATTCGCGATCTTGAAATTCCAGACATCTGCCCGGATTGCGGATCCCGGCTCTACAACATGGCTCGAGCTGAGAAGGAACAATTGCCCGAGGATACCGAGTTCGTCAAATCGGCCTACACCAACGAGGCGGGGACGCGGCTGTTTACCTCGATTGTTTTGAGCGGGACCGCCCGCGACAGTATTCACCGCCCGCAGCGTTGTTTAAAAGGGCAGGGGAATACGCTGGATGGAGAATATACCCTGTCGGTTTCGCTTGAGGGGCGCGACCCGCTCAAGGTGAGGGTGATCAAGGCGTCCCGCATTTTCCACACAGCCGACGGCCCCGTGCCCTATTATTCCTACTATGCCTACTGGTTTGTAGGGCAGGCTCGCGAGACCCCGTACCATGTGGGTCGCATGTTTTGGCTCGCGTGGGATCGCGTGGTGCGCAGCACGGCCAACCGCTGGGCCTATATCGCGGTGTCCGGAACCCGCGAAGAGGAGGGCGAGGCGTACGAGGCCGACCTGATCGACTTTATCCAGCAGGCCTACCCCTACATCCTCACTGAAACCATGAAGAACAAGGTCTACCAATAATCTGCCCATGCTTGGAAGTTGCACCCATGCCCGCATGTTTTTATAGTGCGGGCTTTATTTTTGAAACAAAGGAAACGAAATGTCCGAAGAAAACCAAGGAATGGATGTCGGCTATGTGGCGCACCTCGCGCGCATCGATTTGACGGCTGAAGAAACCGTGCTTTTCCAGAGCCAGCTCGATCAGGTGCTGCATTATGTCGAACAGCTCGGCGAACTCGATGTCAGCGGTGTCGAACCGACTGCCCACGCCTTCCCCGTGTACAACGTCCTCCGCAAAGACGAGCCGGGGAAAAGCTTGCCTCACGCCGACATCATCGCCAACGCACCCGCCGCCACCGATGGCGAGATCCGCGTCCCCAAAATCATTGACCAGTAGGAATATCATGGCTGATCTACATAAACTTACGATTGCAGAACTTGCCGAGAAGCTGGCTAACGGCGAATGCTCATCGGTCGACATCGTCAACGATGTGTTCGCCTCCATCGAGGCCACCGACGGAACGATCGGCGCCTACTTGACCCTCGACCGCGACTTTGCGCTGGAGCAGGCGGCGGCCGCCGACGCAAGCCGGGCAGCCGGGAAAACGTCTCCCATGCTGGGAATCCCGGTCGCGATCAAGGATCTGCTCAACGTGAAGGGGCAGCCCTGCACCTGTTCGTCGAAGATCCTCGAAGGCTATACCGCGCCGTACGATGCCACCGTCATTGCCAAGCTGCGCGAAGCCGGGGCGGTGCTGCTCGGTCGCGTCAACATGGATGAATTCGCGATGGGATCGAGCACTGAGAACGCCGCGCTGGGCAAGACGTCCAATCCTTGGAATACGGATCACGTGCCGGGCGGTTCCTCCGGCGGTTCCGCCGCCTGCGTCGCGGCCGACGAGGCCATTGTCGCCCTCGGTTCCGATACCGGCGGCTCCATCCGCCAGCCCGCCGCCTTCTGCGGATGCGTCGGGGTCAAGCCGACCTATGGCCGTGTGTCGCGCTATGGCCTGACGGCCTTCGCCTCGTCGCTCGACCAGATCGGCCCGCTGTCCAAAACCGTCAAGGATTCCGCCATCCTGCTTGAGGTCCTCTGCGGCCATGACCCAATGGATTCTTCATCCATCGAGATGGACGTTCCACGCTTTGGAAACAAACTCGGTGACGACCCCTCGCTGGTCGGCATGAAGCTCGGCCTGCCGAAGGAATATTTTGTGGAGGGCATGGATCCCGAGGTCGAAAAAGCCGTGCGCGACGCCGTCGAACACTGCAAAAGCCTCGGTGCGGAAATCGTTGATGTCAGCCTGCCCAACTCCAAATACGCCATCGCCGTCTACTACATCATCGCCACCGCCGAAGCCTCCGCCAACCTCGCGCGTTTCGACGGCATCCGCTACGGCCTGCGCATCGACGGCAAGAACCCCATCGAACTCTACGGAAAAACCCGCGCCGCCGGATTCGGCTCCGAAGTCAAGCGCCGCATCATCCTCGGAACCTATGTGCTCAGCAGCGGCTACTACGATGCCTACTACCTGAAGGCGCAAAAAGTCCGCACCCTCATCCGCAACGACTTCACCGAAGCGTTCAAGCAGTGCGACGCCATCCTCGCGCCCGTCACCCCGACCCCCGCCTACAAGCTCGGCGAGAAAACGGACGACCCGCTCAAGATGTATCTCGACGACATCCTGACCACCCCTGTCAACCTTGCCGGAAACTGCGCGCTGTCATTGCCCTGCGGCTTCTCCTCCGGCGGCCTGCCCATCGGCTTGCAGATCATCGGCGACTCCTTCGACGAGGAAACCATCCTCAAGGTCGGCCACGCCTACGAACAAACCACCGAGTGGCATGCCCGCAAACCGAAACTATAGAATTGCGTATCACGTATCACGCATTACGGATTACGACTATGAAATACGAAGCAACCATCGGCCTTGAAACGCACATCATGCAGAAGACGAACACGAAGATGTTCTGCGCATGCAAATACGAGTATGGCGCAGAGCCCAACACCCACGTCTGCCCGGTCTGCCTAGGCTATCCCGGCGCGCTCCCGGTGATGAACGAAAAGGCCATCGAACTCTGCTGCAAGGCCGGTCTGCTGCTGGATTGCGAAATCAACCCCTACAGCAAGTGGGACCGAAAAAACTATTTCTATCCCGACATGGCCAAGAACTACCAGATCACCCAGGCCGACGAACCGCTCTGCCTGGGCGGACACCTCGAGGTGGAGGTCGATGGCGAAATGAAAACCTTTACGCTCGAACGCATCCACCAAGAGGAAAACGCGGCCAAGAACACGCATGGTGCGGGGGCGAGCCTCGTCGACTACAACCGCGCCGGAACCGCACTCATGGAAATCGTCTCCAACCCCTGCATGCACTCCTCCGAAGATGCGCTCGCCTATCTCGCCGCGCTCAAGCAGATCATGGAATATGGCGGCATCTCCGACTGCAATCCGGAGAAGGGGCAGATCCGTTCCGATGTGAACGTGTCCGTCCGTCCCGTCGGTCAGCAGGAGCTGGGCTCCAAGGTCGAGATCAAGAACATGAACTCCTTCGCCTTCATCCAGCAGGCGATCGAATACGAGATCGACCGCCAGACTGAACTCTTGGAGAGTGGCGGAAGCGTTGTGCAGGAAACGCGCGGATTCGATTCCGATCGCGGCGAAACCTTCTCCCAGCGCACCAAGGAAAACGCGCACGACTACCGCTATTTCCCCGAACCCGACCTCATGCCGGTCAAGGTTTCAAAAGAGCAAGTCGATCAATGGCGTTCCGAGCTGCCGGAACTTCCCGTGCAGCGACGCGAGCGGTATGTGGAAAAACTGGGTCTTCCCGAATACGATGCCGGCGTGCTGACGGCCGACAAAATAATCTCCGATTATTTTGATAAAATCATGTTGGAAACAAATCATCCAAAATTGGTTTCCAACCTGATTATGGGAAAGGGAATGAGTTGGATGAATGAAATTGGACAGGATGAATACCTCTCGACAATGACCCCTTCTTTAAGCGGCGAAGTGGTTGATTTGGTTGCCAGTAATGTAATCAGTAACAACGCGATGAATCAATTGGTGGACATTCTTGTTGAAAATAAGGGTGGAAATCCCAAGGCCATCGTCGAAGAAAAAGGCATGGCGCAGGTTTCCGACGACTCCGCGCTCGAAGGCTGGGCCGACGAGGCCATTGCCGGCAATCCGAAACCCGTCGAGGAATACAAGGCGGGCAACGACGCATCCATCAACTTCCTGATGGGCCAGGTGATGAAGGCTAGCCGCGGCAAGGCCAACCCCGGTGCCGTCATGCAGATGCTCAAGCAAAAACTGGACGGCTAACCGGCTCGTGACCGGTTTTTTCGGGCAACTAAATTATACGCGTTGCGCTTTCCATATTTTCAATACGTGTTATCCTCCATCTTCACTTTGGTAAACACGGGGACCCTACTAAATGACAACAACACATAAACTGATCAACCAGCTCATTCAGCTTCAGGAACTGGTCGTGGCGGACATGCAGAAGAAGGCTTCGATGCCAAAGGCCCGGCTCGAGGAGCTTGAGAAGTCGATTGTGGCCTTGGGTTCCGATCTGCCGCAGCAGGTGAAGACTCACTTCAACCGCCTGCTACAAAAGCATCCGGAAGCGATTGTCCCGGTCGCCAACGGAATCTGTGCGGGCTGCGGTATGGCCCTCACCAAAAGCATGGTGCAAAGCGTGCACAAGGCCGATCTGATGCAGCGCTGCCCCAACTGCGCCCGCTTCCTCTATTATCCGGAACAGCTCGTCGAGCGCGAACGGACCAGCCGGGTCTATGGCGAGGCCCGCAAAACCGGTATTGGCCGTTTTACTGCGCCGGAGCTGATGATGGTTTCGCTCAAGGGATCCACCCCCGAAGAGGTGCTGGGCGAGATCTGCACCCGCATGGCCGACGAGGGCTTTGTGGAAGACGGCGAGCATTTGCTCGACCTCGCGCTTCAGCGCGAAGCCATCGTGAGTACGGCGGTCGACAACAGTGTCGCGTTCCCGCACGTTCGCGGGGTCGAAGGCGGCGGATTGACCTTGGTGGTGGGCATTCACAAGAAAGGCATCAAGTTTGGCGGCCCGGGCCGAACGCTCTCGCGCATCTTTTTCTTCATGATGATTCCGACCGCGACGAGTGCGTTTTATCTAAAGCTGATCTCCGGACTCTCGCGCATCTTCCGCGAAAAGGAAGCGAGCGAGGCCTTGCTTAACGCAACGACCGGAGAGGACCTCTGGAAGGCGTTGATCAAAACCACCAAGAAAATGATCAAATAGCCGACGTGCGCTTCCACGAATAAAAGGTCGGCATTTGCCGGCCTTTTCTTTTATAACTTCTTCATGGTTTCCATCTACGACACCGATGCCATCGAGGCGCTACGCATCCGCAATGCGGTGCAACCGCACCGGATAAAGCTATTCCGCAACGCGCTTTTCAAGAATTCGCTGGGCCGGGACGGGGCCTTGGCCGAATTGCCGGAGGATGCCCGGGGTGAATTTTCCCGCAACATCGACTTCCAGATGTTGGAATTTACGGAGCGGCAGGACTCGGAACTCGACGGCGCGAGCAAGCTGGTTTTCAAAACCACCGATGGACACCTTATCGAGAGCGTTGTCCTGCGGCCTGCGACGGGGCGGACGTCGCTGTGCATTTCCTCGCAGGTAGGCTGCGCGTGTTCTTGCAGTTTTTGCGCAACCGGCAAGATGGGTTTTATGCGCAACTTGACCGCCGACGAGATTCTCGATCAAGTGACGCAGGCCAGCCGGATCGTGAAGCCGGAAGGGCGGTCGATCCGCAACGTGGTTTTCATGGGAATGGGTGAGCCGTTGCTGAATCTGAACCCTCTTTTCCATTCCTTGGAGTTCCTGTGTGCGGTGCCTTTCTTCAATTATGCCGGTTCGCGGCTGATGGTTTCGACGGTTGGCATTCCGCATGCGATGGAACGCTTTTCAGAGAAATACCCGGATGTGCAGCTGGCGCTCAGCCTGCACAGCGCGCGGCAGGAGGTGCGCGAAAAACTGATGCCGCAGGCGCGGAAATATACGCTCGATATGCTGCGAGAGTCGCTGCTCGAAACCTCCCGCAACGGAAAGGTGATGATCGAATACCTGATGCTTGCCGGGGTCAACGATGGCGACGATGATTTCCAAGCCTTGGTGAACTATTTGTGCGACATCCCGGCGCACATCAATATAATTCCGTTCAATGAATACGCGGGGTGCAATCTGCGAGGTACGCCGCAGGTGGAGAGGAAAGCCTTCGCAGACCGCCTGAAGGCAGCGGGGTTCGATACCACCTTGCGCTACTCGCTCGGCGCGGATATCGCCGCCGCCTGCGGGCAATTGGTGCAGCAGAAAAAATAATTCTCACAGGAGGGATGGAATCATTTCATCGAATCCCCGGAGGGAGTTCACTTCATCCTAAATTCAGGAGGATGGATCAATGCGGAGTCGTTTTCCCGATGGGTGTCCAGAAAGCGCTCAACAAGAAAACGAGCCAGCCCCGACGGGGTGTCGTTGTAGAACATGGCCACCTCGGTCAGCTCTTCCTTTAGCT
The DNA here is from genome assembly GCA_965372395.1 of uncultured bacterium. Taxonomy (GTDB): domain Bacteria; phylum Verrucomicrobiota; class Kiritimatiellia; order Kiritimatiellales; family Pontiellaceae; genus Pontiella. Next base: position 65 of record CBDVCB010000017.1, on the reverse strand, counting down.
CGCTGGGCATTCTCATACGGAATTAACTTAACTAGTAGCGTTTTGGGCTGAAAGAATCCACCCAA